>SBBD01000140.1 GCA_005239845.1 archaeon
CGCCCCCTCGATCCAGTCAACGCCGGAAGCTACGGCTAACGTATTCGGTAAAGCAATAGAATTGGCCACTCGCGACATACGCCGTGGAGGATTTGCTGACGAAGCAAAAGCGATTGAAGAGGCGAACCTGTTAAAGGAAAGCGCAAAGACTTCTGTGGACGATGTAGCCGATTATTTGTCTTCCCGTAAACTAGACTTCAAGAAAATATTGGAAGACGTGCGCACGGACTTGAAGCTTTCGGACGCCCAATACGACAAGATGCTGCGCGACATTACGACGAACTACGACCGCACGGGGTTGGACGACGCCATCAAAGGCGTCATTGCCGGTACTCCCGCTTCCGAGAGGGCCGCGCAAGTGGCGCGCTTTGGCGCATCCGAAGCGGATGATTTGGAGAAGCGCCTCTTGGACCGCATGGAGAAATACGTCGTGAAAGGCAAGGAAAACGAGAAGGGCGCCATCCAGTTGTTCCGCAGGATTTTCAAGAAAACGGACAGTTTCGAAAAAGCGACTCCGGAAGCCGTTTCGTTCGCCAAGCAGACGCGTTCTGCTGCCGCCCGCTTCAAGGCGTTGACGCAAGGAGCGCGCTGGAGGCGGCTTATCGGCGGAGTTGCCGGCATCTTGGGACCGATTTTGACGCATGCGGACTTGAGGCCCGTTCGCGCGGAACTCGACTACCGTCTGGACAATCACGTCGTCGTCTTCAACAACCCGACTCGAAAGGGGGCGGTGGACTTGCCTGTTTCAACGGAAGAGATTTGCACGCGCGACTCCAGTGATCCTGTCGAATGCTTCAACCGCGTTGACGCGGACCGGCTTTGCCCCAAGGAAACGCCTTATTGTTTCTACCTCGTCAAAGGTTTTGAGAAGGCCGGCGTCCCCCAGTATGACTTGCTGGTGGCGTTCAACCATAAGGGCGCGCAGGCGAAAGAGCTTTCCGAGTCCTTGTTTGACGCCTCGAAGCCCGTGAAGAAAGACGTGGTGTTTCCCAGCGCCGTGCTTCCCCCAGAGGCTTTTGCGAGTTATACGGCTTTCTTCTCTGCATACCCTGGCATCCAGGCGGGCGAGGAGGACGTGGGCGCCCCCGTCCCGGTTTCCGTGCAGGAAGAAGCTGAAAATCTGCTGCAGCGCTTCAAGGAATGGTGTGACGGCTACGAATGCAGTCCTCAAGTCAGGACCGCGATAGAGAACGCGCAGCAGAACGTGGACAAGGGGACAACGGAAGGCTATACGGCCGCCATCGACGCCCTGCACCGGGCGATTACCACGACGGCAGCCCAGCAAGAGTAAGCTTTTTTGCACTATTTCACTGCTTTTAAGCGGCTTGCCTCATGCGCCGGTGTTCCGCTATCTCCATAAGTTCCCTCCAGCGCTCGATTCGTTGCGGGTATTCTATTAGCGCATCCTTGAGCCTCTCGTTGCCGGTCACTTCCACTACCCTTTCCTTAAGTTCGTGATATCCTTCCTCTATTTTGTCTACGAGCTTCCGGAGCTCCTCTGTCGTCTCCGCACTTTCTCCCTGATTATACCAAACGGATTGTGCAAGATGTTCTTTGATACTTTGGATGCGCCGGTCCATTTCGCTTAGGTAATCCCTTTGAAACCAGTTTCTCACCTCCGAAACTTTGCTGTTAAACACTCGGCGAGCTTCCTGGGGGCGTCGTCTTAATGTTTCCAGCACGTTTCCTCTCGTTGACAATTCCATAATGGACCAAATAATTGGATGCGGTGCGGTATCCAGCGCTGCATGCTTGAAAATGCTTCGTCGTCCGCCTGAGGTCGATGTATCCAACGCGTCTTTTCGGTGAGAGACCGGGTTCGGATAAAACCACACGGAATCTTTCCATAAGTGGTTTGTCAAAGCGGTAAACACGACGTCTTCTCCCCGTCCTCCGGCCATGGAAGGATAGGGTATTCTTCTCAATACGTCGGCTCGCACACTCAAGTTGCCCCCGGCCAAATAGCTCGTGGCGAATTCTTCACCCCGGTTTACCCGCATGTCAAACCGCTGTTTTCCCTGCAGCATACCTTGCGTCAGCTTGACCACGAGTTCCAGTCCACTCCTAAAGCTCATGTGGTGGACGGGAGAGTGCCTCCAAATGGCGCGCATGGTGCGGTCACAGTACTCTGTTGACTTGTTTTGTTTGGCTGCCGAGAGAAATTCATCTATTGCAACCAGCCCCCATTTGAGGCTTTCGAACTCCCCGAAATGGTCATCTGCAGTGTACCCTCCTCCCGCTACTTTCACTTGCGGGTTTGAGAAAATGCGGTCCACATTACCGAAATAATTAGTGTCATGCCGAATGCGGATTCTCTTTCTTCCATGCTGTTCTTCGATGACCATGTTCTTCAATGAAACGTCGTCGTCCAAAAAAGTGACGATGTCTTGAGGCCGTACATGCTGCGTGGCAAACAGGAGCGCCATGTTCCGAACTCCTCCGTACCCTTTCGTGGTGCCCTGTTCATACACGAACCTTTGAACGTCGTCTCCCCCGCGTTTCTCGATGTCTCTTACCAATTCTGCTTGGTCGTTCCTGTCATAATAGTAAATGGGGACTTTCCCGCCCATGCGCTCTAACCGCCTCGCAATGTTGTCGCGGTTCTGGCGCATGTTTTGCGACTCCTGCGAGTCGTCCACGACGACTACCGAGACTTTCCCCGCATACCTGTTGATTTGAATGTTCTCATGGATGCTGGCCAGCAGCTTGTCCAGCTTGCGGGGCCGGTCTTTCGTTGGAACCACTACTACATGCGTCCTTTCCTCCCTTGATGTTTCCGTTATTCTTTCCAACTCAAGGGGAGGAGTGCGCAGGCCGCGCCCAACTTCTCTCGAAGAAACGGTTCCTTCGCCGGCCGCTTGCCTCCACCTCCTCACAGCTGTCGCGATAGGAGAGCCTCTCGACCGAAAGGGGAAAGGAGGTTGTTCTTCTGGCTCTGTTTGCCTCCGCTTTCCCGCGCGCGCAAGAAGGGATGCCGGCTTCTTTCCGCCAATCCCCGGAAATAAGGGCCGTTTAAGGAAGGGCATCGTATCTTCCCTGCTTATCCTACCACGGCCCGGAGCGCGGGGTCAGCGTAAAGCTGTGCCCTCGGACTGCCTCCATTTCTTCCTTGTGGCTTTGATACGCGTCCTGGAACAATTTGTTGATGAGGCCGCGTTTCTCCGCCTCCGTCGCGTGTGCCGTCTTCAGCACTTGCATCAGCGTGTGCGCCCATACCAGGTTTTGCTGGGGCACGGGAAGGTGCAGCTTCTCAAGTTGTTCCAAGGTGCGGATTCTGTTCCAGTCCACTCCCTTGATTTCGTGCGCCCCAAAAATGTTTACGCTGGGAGCAAACCGGCGTTCCATGAGTTCTTGGAACCTTGCGTGCGCTGCATTCGGGTTTTTGGCCTCTTCGAGGGACCTCATCATGTTGTAAACGAATGTCTGTGCCGCTTCGGGCCCCAAGTCCTGGAACCGCTGGTGGCCGGCAACGTCCCTGAAGAATTCCATAGTCCCGCTCGCGACTTTTCCGAGCAAGACGTGGGGATTGTCGTGCCGGCTGAAGCCATACCTTCGGTTGTTTCGGAACGCCCTTTCCAGGAATTCCATCGTGTTCAAGCCTTCCGGCTCTCTCCTTCCCCCATAGGGTTCCGGTTCTCTTCCTCCATACGCTTCGGGTACTCTTCCGCCGTACGCTTCCGACTCTCTCCCTCCGTATGCTCCAGTTTCTCTTCCTCCATACGCCGCGGGTTCTGGCCTCGCAGGTTGCGCGGGCTGCTCGGTTCTTTCATCTCGTAGTGCCTCTTCCATCAACTCGTTGGCTTCCTTGACTTCCCTAATCGCGTCCACCAACGCATGCCCGAAACGCTGGGGATCCGCCCGAATGTATTTTTCCGTTGTCTGCCTGCGGATGAACGAGCGCTTGCTTCGCCTGAAAATGTTAAGAAACGCTTGGCCGAACCCCCGCGTATAATGCGGCTCAACGATGGCATCCACAAGATTTGCCCGCACCGGATTCGGGTTTCCTCCAACGCCAAAAACGTGCATGGGCCGTGGGGTTCCCACAAGATGCGGTGCATAGGGATTAGTCACGTCCTTGTCTTCCACCACTTTTTTCAAAATGTCTCCCCGTCTAGCAAACGCGGTAGCTAACTTTCCCGCCTGTTCTTTAGTGTACCCTGCCCCCATGAATGACTGTCTCAGCAATTCATCCGTAAACGTTCCCGCGCGCGACCGGATGGTGATTCCCAGCATGTGACGAATGTCTTCCGCAGCCTGCTTCTGCATAGCCGGCCGGTCTCCCTTCAGCCTAACCCCTTCAGTTACCAATGGAAAGCGTTCTCGGTCCACTTTCACTCTCCGGGTTCCTAACCTTTCTCCGGTGCGTTCGATTACCTTTGCTCTAAAGAACGGTTGCATGGGCCTGGCCATATGTTCCACCTTTTCAGTTAAGCGTTGTGTAGCCTCCTATAGTTTTAAGTATTTAAATCTCTTCTTGCCCTTGCTTTTTCTGGTTCTTCCCATGAAAAAACAAGTTCGCGCCATTGTTTCGGGCGAAGTGCAGGGCGTGGGCTACCGGTACAAAGTGTTCCACGTTGCCGCCCGTCACAACCTGGAAGGGTACGTGCGCAACCTCCCGGACGGGAACGTGGAAGTCGTGGCGGAAGGCGAAGAAGACGAGCTCAAGCGGTTCTTGGAGGCCATAAACGTAAGGGACGGCTTTGTTCGCGTGGCGGAAGTCAAGGCCTCTTTTTCTTCCACAACTAATGAGTTCGAGGGGTTCACGATAAGAAGGTAGCCCATACGACCTTGACTTCCTGTGGCCTTCACTCCTTCTCTTGGTTTCCCGCCTTCAAAAAACCTTTTTAAGCCCCTTACTGTTACCGTATCCGTTACTTTACGTTGGAGGAAATAGGTGTTTTCGGGTTTGGCAACGCGTTTCAAGAAAAAGACCTCGCCCTTCTGGAATGTTGCTTTAGCGGTCTTCGTCCTTGCCGTTTTCTCTTACTTCGCCTATTCCTTCTACACCGCTCCCGAAAAACTCGTCTCCAAGATCCCGCTTCCCGCGAAAGACCCTGACGTGCAACGCTCCGAATTCCTAGCTGGTCTCGAGGCAAAATACGGGTCTAACACCCTTGCTTATTACGACCAACAATACGGGTTCAAGATGAAGTACCCCATCGGATACGTGGCGACCGTAGATCCTATCCTGGGAATCCGGCTGCGCATCTCCGCCTTCTATCCCCCCTTCTCTTCCGAAATCATGGACGTGAGGGTGGTGAACGCCAACGAGTTGAGCGCACAAGGCATCCGCGCTTCCGCGAGCCTTGAAAACGTTTCCGTCGCCGAGTACACGCAGAAAGGGCACTCCATTTACTTGGTCTCCTTGCGGCAGCCCGACCCCGTGGAGGAAAACCAGCAGGTATTCATACGCCAAGCCTACCTCCAGTGCCCGAACTATTGGCTCGTGTTCGTGGGCGCCTTTTCCGAACCCCTTGTTCCTGATTTGGAGCTTGCCGACTACCTGATCGCTTCCATGGAGTGTTGAGATGGACTGGCTTCCCGTCGTCGCTTTAACGGCATTGCTCGCCGGCTTCTACTATTTCTACATCGACTACGCGCCTTCCCTCCAGCCCGTCATCACGGGCGCGGCAACGACGGGGGACTTGAACAGTGACCTCCAGCAGACGGAGGACTCCTTGAAACTGGCGAAGGCGAGCGGCTTCCAGACGCTCGAGGCGGAAGCCTTGCTGGCGGAAGCCAAGATTTTGAGGGCGCGCGGGAACAAGGAAGGCGCTTCCTCAAAATTGAACGAGGTGCAGGCCCAGCTCTTGGAGTCGCATGCCCGCGGCGTTCAACGCCGCTCCAACTTCATGACCTATGCCTTGCTGTTCTCCATTTCCGGCGCCTCGCTCTTGTACTTTTTCTTCCGTCCCACGGTCTCTTCCGTGCAACGGGTCACCCAGCGGCATGAACCCGTAGAGAACGAAAAATTCGCGCGCTTTACGACGCCGGATGACGTGGTCAGCAAGCTGACGAAAGAACGCTGACGTCCGGCTTAAGAAAAGAAATTAGTAGCGTCCAAAACCTCGTGCCTATGTTGACTGGAACATTTTCGTGCGAAAAAGCGCAGAATTAGTTCAGTTCCATCTCGACGTGCACGCTTTCCGGGATGCGGATGCGCATGATGTCCCGCAGCACGCGATCGTCGGCCTTCACTTCAATGAGACGCTTGTGCACGCGCAGCTCCCATTTCTCGTAGGTGTCGCTCCCGTCCCCGCACGGCGTCCTCCTCGTGGAAATGCGCAGCTTCTTCGTCGGCAAAGGGATGGGGCCCTTCATTTCCACTCCTGCTTTCTTCGCGATTTCCTTGATTTGCAGGCACACGGAATCCAGGTCCGAGTACTCCTGGCTTTCGAGCTTGATTCGGGCGCGGTTCATACGAAGTTCACGTCATAAAAACAAAAAAGGATAAAAGAGGAGTTTCATGCTCTGGTCGCGTTAACTAGCCTTTTCTCGGCACCACGTCCAAGATGATGCCGGCCGCCACCGTCTGCCCCATGTCCCGCATGGCAAAACGCCCCAACGCCGGATACTCGGAATACTTTTCAGCGCACACGGGGCGCGTGGGCTTGATTTTTACGACCGCCACGTCTCCCGTCTTGATGAAGTCCGGGCTCTTTTGCAACGTACCCCCCGTTTTGGGGTCTTTCTTCTCCAAGATTTCCGTGATCGTGCACGCGATTTGCGCCGTGTGGATGTGGAACACGGGCGTATAGTTCTTCCCGATTGCTGTAGGATGGTTCAACACCACGACTTGCGCCGTAAACTCTTCCACGACGGTCGGGGGCGCGTGCGGGTCCCCCACGACGCTTCCGCGGCGAATGGCCTTCTTTTCAATGCCCTTCAACGCAAAGCCCACGTTGTCCCCCGGAATAGCCTGAGGAAGCGACTGGTGGTGCATCTCGATGCTCTTGACTTCCCCGGTCACGTTCTCGGGCATGATGACGACTTTCGAGTTCGGCTTCAGGATTCCAGCTTCCACTCTTCCGACGGGAACGGTTCCCTGGCCCGTGATCGTGAAGACTTCCTGAATCGGCAACCGCAAGGACTTGTCCGTCGCCTTCTTCGGAACCACCAACGCGTCCAACGCCTCAATGAACGTCGGGCCATTATACCAGCCGGTGTTCGGGCTCTTCTTGGCCACGTTGTCCCCCATGTACGCACTCACGGGAATGGCGGCGATCTTGTCCACGGGATAGCCCATGGGCTTGAGTTTCGCATATAACGCGTCCTTCGTGGAATCGTATTTGCCCTTGTCGTAGCTCACGGCGTCCATCTTGTTGATGGCGAAAATGAATTGCTGGACCCCGAGCACCTTCAGCAGGAAGGCGTGCTCGATGGTCTGCGCTTGCACTCCCTCTTTTGCAGAGCACACCAGGACGGCGGCGTCCGCCTGCGAAGCCCCCGTAATCATGTTCTTGACGAAGTCCTTGTGTCCCGGAGCGTCGATGATGGTGAAGTAGTACTTCTGCGTGTGGAAGTCGCGGTGCGCGATGTCGATGGTGACCCCGCGTTCCCTTTCTTCCTTGAGCTGGTCCATGGCGAACGCAAATTCAAACGTGGCCTTTCCTACTTTTTCCGCCTCTTCCTTGAGCTTCCTCAAGTCGTTCTCGGAAAGGGCGCCCGTGTCGTAGAGCAAGCGTCCTACGAGCGTGGATTTTCCGTGGTCCACGTGGCCCGTGAAGATCAGGTTCAAGTGCGGCTTTTCTGCCATAGTCCATCCACCCTCGTCTATATTTCGTTTTTTCCTTTTTTCAAACGGGGCGCCTGCCGCGTGCGCGCTGCAGGTCAGATCCCCTTAGCATCAGCCATGGTAAGCCTTTCGACTGCTCTCTCCTTAACCCTTCCAATATTTAAAAAGCTTTTGATGCGATCCACCCCTTGCTTGTGTTTGTAAAAACAAATCGCATACGCATGCAACCAGACTCTCCCTCCCTCGCCTTCAGCGGGTTTTTTATACTCCCCCAATGTGTCCCTTCTTCATGTCGGTTGCCTGGCGCCCCTCGCTGGCGTTTCTTAGGCTCGCTTCGCTCGCATTCCTTCTATTGATTCCTTCAATCCATGCCTCGTGGGTCGAAAAACAACTCACTTCAATCCCAGGTAACCGAGTTCTGACCCTCTTTGGCAATCATGTCGTTTATCATGATGCCAGAAACGGGAATTGGGACATTTACCTCTACGATCTCTCCACCTCTCAAGAAAAACAAATTACGACCGATCCAAGCACGCAACGATTGCCGGTAATCTACGGGGATAAAATCGTTTGGGAGGACTACCGGAATGGGCAGCCGGACATTTATCTTTACGACCTTTCCACTTCCCAGGAACGACAAATCACGACCCAGCCCAGCAATCAGTTTTTTCCCGAAATCCATGGGGACATCATCGTCTGGGAGGATTTACGGAATACGAATGCCGACATTTATCTCTACAATCTTTCCACTTCGCAGGAAATGCAAATCACGTCCAATTCCCGTCAACAGACCTATCCCAAGATTTACGACAACCAATTAATCTGGGCAGATAATCGGAATGGCGGATGGTATGACCTTTTCCTCTACGATTTCGCCTCCTCCCGCGAGATGCAGGTTACCGCCAATAAAAGCGATTCCTTTCTCCTTGAAGACTACGATCTCTATGACGAAAAAATAGTGTACTCTGATGAAAGACACGTCTATTTGGTTTATAGAGAACTCAACAATGGAAGCCTTCTTTTGCGCGGCGACGTGGACTGGAACGGCAACCTCTCGCAGAACGATGTCGCCGTGCTGACGGACTACGCTTTTCGCGGAGGACCTGCGCCTTCCCCAATGATTCTTGGAGACGTAAACGGAGACGGCCTGGTTGATGCGTTCGATGTCGCCGCTCTTACCCAGCACCTGCGCGGCAACTACTCCATTCCCCCCCAAGCATTCTATGGCTACCGTGGAATCATTCTCCGCGGGGATGCGGACGGCAACGGCATCATCAATAGGTCGGATGCGGACTTCCTCTACACCTACGTTACCGGGCAAGGGCCCGCGCCTGACCCGCTCATCCTCGGAGAATTGAACTTCGACGGCACCATCGACTTGTTGGATGCCATATTGCTGAACAATTTCGTGTTCCGGCGCGGCGCTCCGCCTCTTCCCATCCTGAGGGGCGACGTCAACAACGACGCCAACGTGTCCTCGGCGGACTATCAGTTTCTATTAGCCTATGCTAACGGGAACGGACCGGCGCCTTCCCCAATGATTCTTGGAGACGTAAACGGAGACGGGAGCATCACGAGAGCAGACGCGGATTATTTGCTTGCCTATTTGGACGGGACAGGCCCTGCGCCCGTAGGCCCCTTGTTCACGGGCTACGTTTTTCCAACGCCAACGCCTATTCCGACGGCCGCGCCAACGAACCCGCCTGGACCAGGAGGCAGCACGCCTACTCCAACGATAACCCCTTTTCCCACCCTTACGCCGACGCCAAGGCCTTCTCCAACACCCCGGCCTTCCCCTATTCCAAGACCAACTCCTTCTTTTCTTCCCGCGCCAACTCTGCCCCCTACCCCCACGCCGGACGCTTTACTGGGCGAACTTAGTGAGACATTAAGACAGTTGAAGAAAGGAGGAGCGGATACGACTAGTTTCGAAGACCAGCTTGCTTTGGCGGACCAGTTGGAAGCTTCAGGAAAGTTCAAGGA
>SBBD01000128.1 GCA_005239845.1 archaeon
ATTCTAAGCATGGCACGGTCGGCGACGGGAAACTTTCCCATGAGTATTTGCACCTAAAGACTTAACGAAAAGCAGGACTACAACCATGAAAAAAGGAGTTTTTAAATGGTTAGGTGGGAGGGGGCGTTCAACTTGTTTTTCTGGCCGTACCTTGAAAGGCGTCCACTTCCACTCGGCCTCCGTCCTTGAACACTTTCGTGGCGTGCTTCGTACCCACAATGCAAGGAATACCGTATTCTCGGCTGATGATGGCCGCGTGGGACGTCAAGCCCCCATCATCCGTTACGATGGCCTTGCACTTCAACAGGTAGGGCGTATACGTCGGGAACGTGAACTTGGCGACGAAGATGTCCCCCCTCTGCACTTTCTGCAGGTCGCTGGAGTGGCGGATGATTTTTGCGGTCCCTACTGCCTTTCCGGAGCATGCGGGAAGCCCGCGCACCATGTCCTCGGATTCAATCTTTTCCAACCTTCGCCGGACAGATTCGATTTTCTCCCAACCTTCCAGCACCTCCACGGTGTTGTGGTGGAAGAAGTAAACCGCCTGGTTCTCTGCCCGCTTTCCCAGATTGGATTTGGGAGGGAGCAATCCGTGCCTCAAGAATTCCATCGCCTCAAAGGAAGTGAGGTTGCAGGCTTCCGGAAGCGATATTCCTCCGCTTTCCGCTACATACGAGTAAAACTTCCTCAAATGGAACATGAGTTGTTTCCAGGTATCTATGCGTTCCGTCTTCAGGAAGGCGTACGTGTGCACGATTTCCGCTTTTCGTTTAAGCGAAGCATCGTCGACATGCTCCAGTAAAGCAAGAAAACTTTCCTTGTTTTCCTCGAGTTTCCTCTTTTCCGCTTCGGGTTCCACGTTCAGCTCTTTCTTCATGCCCTCAAACTCTTCTTCGGAATACGGCTCGTCGTACGGATTGTAGACCTTGAGCCAGCCGTATTTCTCCACCAGCGTATTGGCGCTCAGGCGGTGCAGTTCCAGTTTCATTTTCTGGAATTCAATGGGTTCCTCAAGGGAAATGATTTTGTCCATGTCTTCCGCGAGTCTTTCCTGCACTTGGGGTTCGATGCAGTAGATGACGGCCCACGGCGACCACAAGAACTGGCAGAAGTCGTAAGCGGCATGGTTGAAGGAAGCGTATTTTTCCATGATTCCCGTGTTGTCTTCCGTTTCAACGGATTTTTCGAGGGCTTCGACAGCTCCAAGTGCTTGTTGCTTCAAGGGCGCATATCGTTGCAGGTGCTCTTCCCAGTTGCTTTGCAGGAAGGATGCGTATTTTTGGAAAAAGGAGAGGGAAGATTCTTCCTCGATGTAGAACTCGACGACTTTTCCATGCGGCAAGTCCACGTAGCCCTTCATGCCGAGGTCCAAGAGCCAATAGATGTAGAGCTGGTCTCTTGCAATCGTGTTTTCTCTGGAGGCGAAGTTCAAGTACGGCTCTTCTCCCAGAGAAACGTGGTTCGCTAGACGCGTCGGGTAAGGCCGGAACGTGGAGAACTGCATGACTCGGACCCTTATCAAAATAGTCTGCTTTCCGGCGATAAAAAAGGCTTGCCTTGAAGCTTGCATACGCCTAAAAAGGCTTTTCGTCACCAAATACCTGCTCCTTTTTCTTTGCAACGCAAGAGGGGGAGCACCGCCGTGTGAATCCGAAGCCATTCAGAAACGGCTTCGATTCGCCAAAGGAAGGGGAAGGGGCGACACGCGTAAGGGGAAACGTAGTTGCCCCTTGAGGTGTCGGTGCCTCCGTAGCTCAGAAGTAGAGCGTTTCCTTGGTAAGGAAAAGGTCGCGGGTGCGAGTCCCGCCGGGGGCTTTTTGTCCAAACCTAGTGGCCTGACTGAGCGGTTGAACGTCTCGTGCATTGGCAAAAAAGTTTAACAAAGTTTAACATTTTTTTGTTAAACTTGCCCAGACCACGGTTTCTCCAGAAGCCAATTTTTAAGGTTCTTCAGCCTGACCGCGACGCCGTTCTCGCTTTCGGTTTTTTCTTTTCCCTTCAAGGAAAGAAGAAGGGGCGTGCGGGCCGTTTTGAACGCTTTCGCAAATTCGAGAAGCGTGTTTATTTCGCGTTCCGCGGGGCTCTGGGAATAGCAGACGTTTATAGGCGTTATTTCCGCGCCTTTCCTTGCAACGAAGTCTACTTCTCCGGTTTCCTTCCAGTAGTATAGTTCAAAACCCCTGCGTTTGAGCTCTATGGCGACGGCGTTTTCGGCCTTTCTTCCGAAGTCAGGAGAAAAGGATTTGGAGATGCGCGTTTGGAGCCCCAAATCGAAGGAATACGTCTTTTTAGGCCACGCCATCGATTTTTTGAGGGAATAGGCGAAGTGCGGGACCAGGAAGTGGAGAAAAGCAGCCTCCAAGTGATCAAGGGAGAGCCGTATGGAGTCGAAGGAAAGGCCTAAGGCGTGTTTGAGCGAACGGAAACTCACCGTCTTTCCCGCATTCGTGAGCAGAAACGTGGCCAAGGAAGTCAGTGCTCCGACATCTCTAACCGAATAGCGAGCGACCACATCCTTTAGGATGGTGAGTTCGAAATAAGAGTCCAAAAGTTTTTGCTGTTCTAACCGGTTCCGGGTCTTGATCACCTCCGGATAGCCGCCCAATTGCAAGTAGTCCTCGAGTTTTTTTGAATAATGCGTTGAAAATTCGCGGAAGGAAAGCGGCAAGACCAGGAAGCCGATGTCTCTCCCTGCAAGACTG
>SBBD01000181.1 GCA_005239845.1 archaeon
GCGTCTGGTCCTGGCAAATGTTGTTCTTGGCCTGCGTCTCGAAGAGGAAAATGATGGCCCCGAGAGCTAGAATGAAGAAGATCATGGCGAACTTGGTGAGCATCCACAGCTCCATCTGCCCCCGCATGGTTTCCAGCACTCAAAACTCCCTTAAAAGGCATTGGGTTCCTGCGAAAAACGATAGAGCGGAGAAAAAAAAGGAAACCGACAGAAAGACGTAGTCGATGCGTCAACCGCGTCATGCTTAAATAGGGAGAGCGGATAACGTGTTGCATGGCCGCCGAATTCGTGGGCTCGTTCATCAAAGCGTTCGTGCTCCTCTTTGCGATCATGGACCCGTTTGCGGGAGTCCCCATCTTCATTGCGCTTACGGAAAAGCTTTCTAGGATAGGCAGAAACAAGGCCGCCAACCAGGCTGTGCTCTTGGCAGGAATCGTGGCGTTGTCCTTCGTGTTCTTCGGAACGCTCTTGCTGGACGCATTGCGCATCCGGATTTCCGACTTCCAGATTGCGGGAGGCATCGTGTTGGGGATCATGGGGCTACAGATTCTGTTCGGTTTCGAGCGCGAACGGCATAAACCTCAAGATTACCATGTTGCTGCGGTGGTCATCGGGGTCCCGCTGATTACGGGACCTGGCGTCATCACGACGGCGACCGTATTGTCTGCCTCGGAGGGCGTGTGGGTGACGGCGCTGGCGACCGTTGCTTCCTTGCTGGCCACGTGGCTCGTCATCCGCGAGTCGTTCTGGCTGCACAAGATTTTCGGCCCTCAGGTCATCGACGCCTTCTCGCGCGTCATGGGGTTGATTCTCGTGGCGGTTGCCGTAAGCTTCATCCGCGCAGGGCTGGGGGGAGGCTAAGCATGGCGGATATTCCGGAAGGACACCGCAGACAACTGGAAGGAGTGTTCAATAGTATCCATGCAAAAATAATTGAAAGCATCCCCCGCGCCACATTTGAAGACAAGCCGGACATGCTTTCCGGATATATTGGTTTGCTCCAAAACCATTTCGAGGCTTCCTTGTACTCCGTCATAGCACACGGCTACACGCTAGGAATCCATCGTTCACATGCCGCTCCACATGAAGTGTTGGAACGTCGAGGCTACGAAAAAAAGAAAACTGGAAGAAGAAGGTATGATGAATCCAACGTGCAAGCTCTTGCAAAAAGCAGAGAGGAGAGTTTTGCGAGATTGAACGAGGCATTCGGCGGCCGGAGAGGGCACATTTCGCGTGTTTTCAGTCCGGATGCGGAACCAGACGTTTCAATTCCCTTCGAAACCAATGCCGCCGTGTTCGTACGCGATAACGTATGGCCGAAGCTCCGAGATGAAATCGAGGCCGCGGTTCGGCAGAGGCAAGGAAAGGTTTCGGACGCTGTAAAAAACCAAATACTTCCAGAAATAAAGCGGCAGTACCTTGAATTCTTTCTGGAGTCCTTTGCAGTAGGAAGAACGAGCAACCCGAACTTGAAAAAAGAATAGTAGGACCCACGTGCCGAGAATGGCTCAAGGCAAGAAGTCCTGGCTCTTGATTTTCTCCGGCAAGTACGTGTGGCTGATGTACTGCAGGTTCTTGCTGCTTAAGGACTGGATTTCCGCCTTCACCTTCTTGTCCAGGAACTTGTCGATTTCCTTCTGCCACGGCTTGGACTTGAACCAGTCGTACGCCTTCATTTCCTGCGCGCGCTTGATGTCCACGTCCTTTGCTTTAATGGTCACGTTTCTCAAGTCGTAGTGCTCGATGTCGGAGATGCTCATGCCCAAAAACTTTAGTTCTTTGCAGCCTAACCGGTCCGACTCATGTGCTAAAGCCATGCTTCCGTATTTCATGGTCGAGAAAATGTACCACCCATAAGGGTCGGCATCTGTCAACGCATAACAAGGAAGCTTCAACTCTCCGCTTAATCGTTGGAGCAGTCTTCTTGCCCCTCTTGCTGCTTGCCCTGCGGTGGTCATCAGGAGGCATTTGTTCCTCTTCCAGTACTCGTCCTCGTTCAAGCGGTCGAAGATGGCGTTCTTTTCAGCTACCAGGACGTAATCAATATCATAATCCACGAACTCGATCTGTTCCACGATGCTCGGAATCGCAAGACCCCCGCTGCCCAGCTTGCTTAAGTCGATGAGGGATTCGCGGTCCTGCACGTAATCACGGATGGTGAACATACCCGCCATTCTCCCTTTAGGTTCTGCCCTCAAGTGCAGCCGCTCGCGGAACGTGTCGAGAGCCACTTCGAAGTCCACGATGGCGAGGTCGCTTTCCTTCTGTTCATCAATCGTGTCCTCCTTCGTGCCTGAGATCGTGTGTTTTTTCGAGTAGTATAGGTCACGGAGCGTCGCGGTCAAGTTGTTTTCCAGCAAGTCCTTTTTCACGTACGAGGCCACGAGCATGGTCTGCATGAACCGCCGTGCATGGGCCACGTTGAACAAGTACCGTTTCGCCACCTTGCTGCCCAACACGATTTTCTTGTTCTTCTCGTCGAAAGCGACGTTGCTGCTTCCTCGGACAGGGATGTCAATGTGCGGATTTTCCGCTTTCTCGATTTCCTGCACCAAGTCGTGCGCGAACCCCTTGATCTTGCTCAGGGTTTCCTCGCGGTTCTTCAAGCGCTTCTGCTGGACGTTTTCCTTGCGAGACTCCGCGCCTTTTTCCTTCCCGTCTTTTGCCATAACCATCTCCTTGCCCATAAACCAAAACGATACCCTTACCCTTGTTCTTCCATTTCTTTCGCGGCTTTCGCCTCCATTTCCTCGAGTTCCTTCTCCTGCTCGTCCTTCGCCTCCTCTACCGCGGTACGCTGTTCCGCAATTTTTCGTAGCTTGGCTTCCAGCATCTTCTTATCCGTCGGGGTCAAATCAGTCAGGGATTGGGAAACCTCGCCAATGTAGCGGAAGAAAATCTGTCGGCGGTACTCCTGCTCCTCAATGCGTTGGAGCGAATGCAAATACGTGCCGACTTCGCGCGCGCACTCCATGAGCGCCGCACGGATTTCCTGCACGATTTCGTCCTCCTGCGAAATGGCGAGCTTGCCTGCGCCCGTGTAGGGCACGAAAACGGAAACGAAGTTGACGAGAATCGAAATGGGCTTGCTTTCCCAGTCCTTCAAGTCATATCGCGTCCAGTCAATCGTCTTCACGCCTTCCGTGATGGCGCACGAGCCTGCATCGAACAAGAGTGGGACACGGTTCGAAAAGCGGAGGATTTCGCCGACCCTCGAATGTTCCGCATCCCCTTCCGCGCCCGCCTTTCCCCCGTAAGCAATGGCGGCCTCCACGAGGAAGGGAATGCCTCCCCGGAAGACGCGGGGCTTGCGTTCCACGACCTTCATGACTTCCGGCTGCAGCAGGTTCTTCAAGCTCTTTTGAAGCTGCCCCTCCCCGATAGAAATGAGGGAAGAGGTGTCGGGGGCGATCCACTTGATTTTCTGGATGTTTTGCACGAGGCGCTCGGCTTCCGGCCAAGTGAGGGAGCCCGGAGAACGGTTGAAGTCCACATACAGCGGCTCCTTGGACTTGTGCCCCGCATTCACGAGGGTTTCGAGATCTTTCACTTTGTCTGAGGAAATGCGGGAAAAGTCGGTCTGCAGGAAGGAGGAAAGCTTGCGGCTCTGCGTGGACGAAGCCATGTCCATCAAGTCGCTCGTCGTAATCCCCAGAGGATGGGGAAGCGCGGGCTCGGGCTTGCGAGGCAAGTCCTTGGAGGCGCGCAGGAACTCGACGCGTTCTCCCGCAGGTTCCAGCAATGAAATCTGGACGTGGGGATTGGAGAGGGCCGTCCGTCTCAAGTACTCGTAGACGCCGTACTCGGATCGGTTGTACGTCACTTCCGCAAACTCGGCCTCCACTCTTACTCCCCGGAAGTTCTGGCTGTACTCTTTCTCGTTGCTCACGACAGCGGAATTGCTTTTCGCGTCAATGGAAACGTCGGCTTCGAAAACCTTGTAGTTCCCAAGGCCCGTCTTGATGTGGATGGGCTTTCCCGTCGTGATCTGCGAGAACAGCGTCGCGTAGGATGCCCCGATGCCCTGCTGCCCCCGCTTCTGCCTCCGCTGGTAGAACTTGGTTCCGGAAAGCAGTTGCCCGAACGCCTGCGCCGCCTTCGACTTGGGAATGCCGGTACCATTGTCCTGAACGGCGACTCTCAAATGGCCGTACGCCCACTCGTAGACGAGCTTGCTGCCCTTGGCGAGAGGTGACTTCAACACGAGCACTTTGACCATGTCGCGGCCCCGCTTCTCGTTCTTCAGCTCGTATTCCTTCTTCAAAGCCAGCACCACGCCGTCCACCAGTACGTTCAACACGTCGGCCTCCACCACATGAGAGGGAATGTCAAAGCGCGTTGTAACCCCATCCCCCACCGCTATTTCCTCGCGCTGCACTTTCGCGGAAACGGGATGGATTTCCACCAAGATGTCCGGCAAGGCTTTCGCGTCCTCGCACGAGTCGATGGCATTCGTCACGTATTCATGAACGATGGTGGTCAACGAACGCACCTTGCCACTATAGCCCAGCATCTGGCGGTTCTTCTTGAAGAACTCCGCCACCGAATACTCCTTGAACTCCTTGGCGAGCTGGCGCTCCACCTCTTCCAGGGAGGGTTCCGCGGTTCCTTTCGAGGCTCCCTTGGAGGATTCAAGAGCTGGCTTTTGTGCCGCCTTCGAGTTTTCCCCCGAGGCCTTTGGCACTTCCTTCTTTGCTTCAGACATGAAATTCACTTCAGCGTAAGTGGAGCCTTTTTTCGCGGTTCCGCTTCTCCAGAAAACCGAAGACGGCGGAGTGGGTGGCGCCCTCGAGGAGCCGCACCACGGCTTCCTTGGCGTCCTGCAAGTCCTCGAATTCCCCCAAAATGGCGATGTCCGTATCGGAAACGGCAAGAAAGGCCCCGCTCAGTTCCTCTATCGTGCGTTTGGCCTTGCCGTTCATGCCGATGACGCGACCCTTGTACCGCGCGATGGCTTTCTCGTTGCGGACGAGGAGCTTGAGGTCCAATACTTCAATGAAGAACGTATCGTTGAAAAGCTTAAAAGCCTTCTGCGGAGGAAAGCCCCAATTCATCGCGGAAAGCACTTGCTTGGCAGCCCACACCTCGCCCGCAGGACCCTCGAGTTCCACGCCGTCGGGGGCTTCCTGGAGGACGACTTCCTTTTCCTGCAAGCGGCGGAGCCACCGCTCGTTATCCTTCTTCAGCCCGCGCAACACCGCCTGGGAAACGGGAATGAATTCCATAGGCTCTCCTCTGCAGCCTTAAAGTATCCCTGCCTTGAAAACAAACCAGTAGGTAAATAATGGGGGAATGAAACTTTAAATAGGCATCTTTTCGAGGAAGAAAAACATGAAATTCGAGCCAGAAGATTTCGTGGTGGAGGAAATTACGCCGTCCGGAGAGGTGCTGGAAGTAGGGAAAAAAATAAGCAGGGAAAACGAGACGGAAGCAGATCCTTATTTTACCCAGTTCATCCTGCAGAAGCGGCTGTGGACTACTTCCAACGCCATCCGCGAGCTGGCACGCCGGCTGCGGGTCTCGCAAAAACGCTTCAATTTCGCCGGGAACAAGGACCGGAACGCCGTAACCGTCCAAAAATGCTCTGCCTTCTGCGTGCCACCCCCGCAATTGGTGGAACTGAACATCAAGGACCTCGATATTTTGGGGGCGTGGAAAACGAAAGAAAAAGTGAGGCTGGGGCAGCTCGCGGGGAACCGCTTCACCATCCGATTAGACTCGCGGCAAACTCCTGCAAAAGAAGTCCAGGCAAGAGCCGAGCAACTGAATTTGGCCATTCCCAACTTTTTCGGGGAGCAACGTTTTGGAAGCGTGCGAAGAAACACGCACGTCATCGGAAAGCTCTTGCTGCAAGGAAAACATGAGGAAGCTATCCTCGGGTACTTGTGCGCTCAAGACGGGGAAGGGGAAAAGGACGAGGAAGCGAGAAAGGCGAGGGAACGGTTGGCGGAAACGGGAGACTACGCGCAGGCGCTTCGCCATTTTCCCATGCACCTGAAACTGGAGCGGACGCTGCTGGGCCACTTGGCTAAATACCCGAATGACTTTTTGGGGGCGTTTCGCAAGCTGCACCGGAGCCTCCAGCTCTTGTTCATCCACGCCTACCAGAGCCACTTGTTCAACAAATTGCTGGAAAAAAGAGTGAAGGAAAAAAACAGGTTTGTTGCCGAGAGGGGAGACGAATATGCGCCCCTGACTTCGCTGGGGTTTCCAGACCTAGACCAATGCAAGGACATAAAAAACGAGGAAGAAAAGCAAGTCGCTAGAACATTAGTTCGAGAACAAAAGGCCGTGCTGGTGGGGAAACTCATCGGATACGAAAGCGAGCTGAAGGAAGAGGAGGAGAGGGTGCTGGCAGAGGAGGGAGTAACTCAAGAGCAGTTTTTGTTGAAGCGCTTGCCGGAACTCAGCGTGAAAGGAAGCCGGCGCCCCCTTTTCGTGTTCCTGAAAGGCTTTCAGGCAAGGGAAGAGGGGGAAAAGACGGTGCTGCGGTTTTCTTTGCCTTCCGGGAGCTATGCCACCGTAGCCTTAAAAGCGCTGGGAATCGAATAGCTGAAGAAAAGGAAAAAAAGAAGAAAATCAATAAATAAAATAAAAAAAGCGGGCTCGGAGGGACTTTCGCATAATCGCATGAAAAGCCTTCAGGAGAAGGAATGCGGGTTTCGAACCCTCGACATTTCGGTTAAGAGCCGAACGCTCTGCCAGGCTGAGCTACGAGCCCACCCACGCAAGCTTTTCCCAAAAGAGCTTTTTATGCGTTGCTGTAGGAGAACGGACGCTTACGTTTTCGTTGGAGGGGTTTTCTGACGTTCGAGATTCGCAAGCCTGGCCTTGATTTCCGTCAGCTCCTTTTCGCGGGAGAGCATGGCTTCCTTGAACTCGTCGTCGGAAATTTCGCGCTTCAGGTACCGGTATTTAATGTACTCCATCTCCTTCAATAGCTCTTGCCTGCGGCGTTCCAGCATGGGCTTTTCGCCCATTTTCTTGAGGGGGTCGCGCACGGCACGGTAAATGGCATAGCCGAGGAGCACGGCCCCCGCCAGGATGGCGCCATAGAGCAGGAACTCCCTGGAACGCAACGGCACCACGACGCGGTACAGCGTGGCCTCTTTTCCGGGCACGAGGTTGGCAATGAACACGCCGGAAGCGTTTTCCGCGTTGCCCAAGCGGATCACGTACGAGCCGTTTACGGGAGGGAAAATCTGGCAGACGAAGTTGGAATGGCTGTTGTTGTAGGGAGGGCGGCAGATGCAGCGGGAAGGGCCTTCACACTTCAGTTCCGACTGTAAGCGGGAAGAACTGTCCGTGAAAACGAAGGCGTCCGTGCGGCGGTTCTCGTTCGTGACTTGGGGAAAGAAATAGTAGCCCAGAATCCCAATCGACGCTTCAGAAGCGTTGGCCAACTCTGGAAGCGTGGTGGCCTGCACTTCATGCATGATGAGGGCGTTGGAAGGCAAGGGCGTGATGGCGGCGAATTCCGCGGAAATATCGACGGAAACGACGGGGGTTGGCGTGCTTCCTCCTCCGGAAGGCGGAGGCGTGTACGGCTGGCTTCCGCTACCGCTGCTCGTAGGCGAGGGCCGGACAACGGAGCAAGGGGACGTGTCGTTGCTCCACTCGAAGCGGCCCTGCACGTTCCGGCAATACGTCAAGGAGCCCGCGCACGACGCCGGCTGGCACTCGTTCAGCGGCCCGCACCGGAGTTCCGTATACGCGCAAGAACCGAACGAACCGTTGGCCCCGCAGCCTTGGCAAGCACCGGAAATCTTCACGACGTCTTTACTGCAAACGTCGGCGCACGGCCCCCCCAGGGTGGAACACCCCTCTTCAGCATTGCAGGAGGCTCGGCAGCAGCCTCCCGCAAAACAAGCGGATTGCGCTAGCGTGCAAACGGAAGCGGTCTGGTTGAATGCCAGCCACGTGAAATTCGCTCCCGCCATTACGCACGCGCTGGCCGGACACGCGGCATTCCCTTCGCAGAGAAGCGTATTGTTGCTCCATTCAAACAGGCCGGAAGCCGGACTGAAAGTACAGGCGTACGTGGAACCCCCGCAGTCCTGCTTTCCGCAGTAGTTGGAAACGGCGCACGACACGTTTTGCGCAACGCAGGCTCCCTGCTGGCATTGCCCGCCTACAGAAAGCAGTTGGGGAGTGCACGTATCCGAACAAGCGGTTCCGTCGGGAAGGGTAGAGCACGTCCAGTTTCCTTGCTGGCAAACCGGGGAGCTGTTCGTCTGGCAGGAAGGGCACGTGGACGGATAGGGCTTGCAGGAGCCACTGCAGCAATAACTGGAATTGCCGCACGCCAAGCCGTTTTGGCTGGGGCTGCAGGAAACGGTGGCGTTGGCCGTGCCGCAGGAAAGCGCATGCGACTCCAAGAGAACGGAAGCGTTGATGGCATAGGTTCCCGTCTCGTTGTAGGAACAATTGAAGGAATAGGCGGGGGCAACGACGGCAGCACATTCCGAGGGAGGAACCACCACGGTCCTTAGTTCGCCGCCGGCGCGGCAGGAATAGCTAGCGGAAAACCCTCTGCACCCCTGCGAGACGTTCAAGGAAAAAGAGAGGGGTTCGTTCAAAAACCCGGAGTAAGAAGAGGAAGCGAAATTGCAGGAAGGCGAGGAGGCATCTGCGGAAGAAGTGGGGGTTGGAGAAGCAGCAACAGTAGGAGTCGGGTCCGCAGCCACGCTGGATGCAAGAACAACAACAAAGAGCACGCCCGTAAGCCATCCCATGGAAGAGAGGTTGGACAAAGCCCTATAAAAAACGTGTTGGCGGCCTCCTTACGGCGAAAATGGAAAGGAGTAAGATTCGGGGAGGAAAAGAAAGTTATTTCAGGTAGCCGTTGCGCCGCAAGGCCTCTACTTGGGGCCGCGTATAACGGTAGACAATGTCTCCCTTTTCGTCCGACTCCACGGACCAAGGCTTCACGAGCACGATGTCGTCCGGCCGCATCCAAATCTTCATGCGGATCCTTCCCGGGATACGGCACAAGCGTTCTTTCCCGTCCGCGCACTCCACCCGCAGGCGAGATCCCCCGAGCAATTCCTTGACGACGCCGAAGATCTCCCCTTGCCGGGGCAGGCGGAGGCGAGGCGCTTCAGGGGTCGGGGCAGGCATGGGACATCACGCTACCAAGGAACGGAAACGTAGGAAACGAAGCGTATAGAGGGACGGACGCAAAACGGGCGAACGAAAGGCGGAAAGGGCATGTAGTGGATCACGCTAGAACAGGAGAGCGGGCGCCGCACGCCTCGCACACGAGCGTCTTGGGTCCCCGCCCATGGGAAAGCAAGTACGTATCCGGTTTTTTGCACTCGCGGCAAATCACGTGCGACTGCGCATACAAGGCAATTTTTTCGTTGACGAGGCGCGGGCTCAATTTGGCATGCAGCAACAGGCGGCTCCCGTCCAGAGCACCTGGCGTGGCCAGCTCTCGGAACAGGAACTTGGAGACCTCCTCTGGCTTTCTCCGCAAGGTTTGGCACAGCGCGTCAAAGTTGCGGAGGAGCGTCTTGTTTCCCTGCAGGAACGTGTCAGCTACCGGAATCTCGAATCGTTCCCCCGTGCTCTTCTTCTCGGGCAACGACTGGTACGCGACATCCAACAATTGCTCGTATTTTAGCATAACACCACTAGCTCTGCATGAACGCATCACGCCGAAGCAGGAGAAGGAACTGGGAATTTCCTCTTTTATAAAGGCTTCCTTGGAAGGACGGCAGCACCAACAATGTTTAATAATCGAGGTCGTTTTATGAGACCATGGTCGCCGCAAGAACCATCGCTTTTTTTGAAATCAAGGACTGGGAAAGGGCGCACGTGCGGAAAAAACTGAAAGACCACCGGCTCCTCTTTTTTGCCGAGCCGCTCACCCCCAAAAACGCCTGGAAAGCCAAAACCGCGGAAATCGTTTCCGTGTTCATCTATTCCAAAATAGGAAAAGAGGCGCTGCAGGGGCTTCCGAAGCTCAAGATGGTGGCTACGCGTTCCACCGGATTTGACCATATCGACATCAAAGAATGCAAGCGCCGGAAAGTCGGGGTGTGCAACGTGCCGTTTTATGGAGAAAACACGGTCGCGGAGCATACGTTTGCCCTCATCCTCGCCCTTTCCAGGAACGTCCACAAGTCCTACGTGCGCACCCTGCGGAACGATTTCAGCATCGAGGGCTTGAAGGGGTTCGACCTGAAAGGCAAGACGCTGGGGGTCATCGGCGCGGGACACATTGGATTGCACGTCATCCGTATTGCGAAAGGCTTCGGCATGAACGTGCTTGCGCACGACGCGAAGCAGGACCGGTTCCTCGCGGAGGTGCTGGAATTCAGGTACGTTTCGTTGGACGAGTTGCTGCGACAGTCGGACATCATTACGATGCACGTCCCCCTACTTCCCGGCACGCGGCACCTCATCAACCGGAAAAACATTTCCAGAATAAAAAAAGGGGCGCTGCTCATTAACACGTCCAGGGGAGAAATCGTGGAAACTCAGGCGTTGATTGAGGCGTTGGACCAAGGCATTCTTGGAGGTGCCGGACTGGACGTCCTGGAAGGAGAGGAACTAATCAAGGAGGAAAAACAGTTGCTGCATGACGCCAGGCAAGGCCAAAAGATGAAAAAACTGATCCAGGACCACATTGTCTTGAGCAAGGACAACGTCGTGTTCACGCCGCACATCGCCTTCTACAGCCAGGAAGCCCTCGAACGCATCCTGGAGACGACGGTGAAGAACATCGCGGCCTTCCACGCCGGCAAGCCGCAAAACCTCGTTGCATAAGCGTCAGGCCCCCCCTCCAAACCATATTGCAAGCCTGCAAGCGCCAGCTAACGACGGACGGACTGATGCAGTTCTAACAAGGACCACTGTAGGCGCTCCTTGCTTCTTTAGAGAGCCTCCTTGTGGCGCTCCAACCTGAATAAATAGGTTGGGGCGAAATTAGGCACGTTCGTGCGTATAGTGGGATCCAACGCCTAATGGAAATGCAAAAGTATTTATACAAGTGCCTGCAGAATACTGATTCCTCGGTAGATTCCGATGAAAGTAGCTAAAGACAGTTCAGAGTTCTTTTTTGCAGTCTTCTTTTATAGCTTTAGCTATTGAGCTTGCCGGTATTTTTTCGGTGCGCTTAATTTCTCTTACCCTTTAGCGTTAACCTTGTATTTGCGCCCGGATGCTCGCTGGCTGATTAAAACCTTCAGCCTTGTCCATGAAAGAATTGATCGACATGAAAAACATAAAACTTGCGGAAAGGAACGGAAACGGAAGATCCGTGGTTAGGGTGGGAAATCTCTCTGTCGGAAAGGATTTCGTGCTAATAGCGGGGCCATGCGGCGTTGAGAGCGAGGAGCAGACCATTGAAACCGCCGTGAAAGTCAAGGAAGCTGGAGCGGATATGCTTCGGGGGGGCGCGTTCAAGCCCCGCACCTCCCCGTACGCTTTTCAAGGGCTTGGTCTCGCCGGCTTGAAAATCCTCGCGAAAGCGCGGGACATCACGGGCTTGCCCGTTGTCACCGAGGTGCTGGATACTAGGGACGTTTCGTGGGTTTCCGAATATGCGGATGTGTTGCAAGTAGGGGCAAGGAACATGCAGAATTTCTCCTTGCTGAAGGAGGTCGGAAAAACCCAGAAACCGGTTCTGTTGAAACGGGGGATGCATGCCACTCTGGAGGAATTTTTGAATTGCGCCGAGTACATTTTGAGTGAGGGAAATCCCAACGTCATGCTTTGCGAACGGGGCATTAGGACCTTCGAAACCTTTACGCGAAATACCCTTGATCTCAGTGCGGTGCCAGCGCTGCGGATGCTCTCGCATTTGCCGGTAATAGTCGATCCCAGCCACGGCACCGGTAAAGTGGAACTGATCGAACCCATGTCCCTAGCGGCAGTTACGGCGGGGGCGGATGGTCTCATAATTGAGGTTCACCGCAATCCCAAGGAAGCATTATCCGATAAGGAGCAGGCGCTTGTTCCTGGACAATTTGCAGTGCTTGCGAAAAGGGCAAGGAAAGTGAGGGAATTCATGGGGTGTCTGGAGTGAGGGAATTGGAATTGGATTTCAAAAACGGAAGAACAATCGTAGAAATAGGAGGTAGCCTGGGCCGGATCGGAGATTTGCCCCCCAATTGCAGAAATATTATCCTCACCGACGGCAACGTGCGGAGGCTCCAAGGCAAGCGATTTCCTGAAGGCCCGATTATCGAGATGGGCGAAGGAGAAGAAAGCAAGTCATTCGAGCAGGTTCGGGAGATTTTTTCGGAGCTGTTGGAGCTAGATGTCAAGCGAACGGACCGGCTGGTCGGGATTGGAGGAGGAATTGTTTGCGACATCGCAGGATTCGTTAGCTCTACTTGGATGCGGGGGATGCGTCTTGCCCTGCTACCCACAACCCTGCTTGCCCAAGCGGATGCAGCAATTGGTGGGAAAAATGGGTTCAACCTTGGCGGAAGGAAGAACATGGTGGGAACTTTCAAGCAGCCCGAAAAAGTGTTGTGCGATGTCGATGTCCTTGCTACACTCGAACAGGATGAACTAAGAAACGGTCTGGCGGAAATCATCAAGCACGCGTGCATAGCCGATGCTTCATTTCTTGAGTTTCTGGATAGGAATATTGATGCGATACTCGCTGACCAACGGGCAATTATGGAAAAAGCGATTCACGATTCGGTACAGATCAAGGCAAGAATTGTACAGCAAGATGAGCTGGAATCCGGGAAGAGAATGGTCCTGAATCTAGGGCATACGTTGGGTCATGCGATCGAGTCAACGGGTTTGAATCATGGGGAGGCGGTGAGCATCGGAATGGCCTTATCTGCACGGATTTCAATGAGAAGGGGAAAATTGGGAGAAGAAGAAACGGCCAGAATAATTTCCGTCTTGAAAAAAGCGGGTTTGCCCACAGAGTTAGAGGTCGATGCTGGTCGGGTGCTGGAAATTGCGCGCTCGGATAAGAAGATACGCGAGGGAAAGCTCAATTTCGTGATGCTCGAAGGCATTGGAAAGCCCGTCGTTGTGCCAACTACCTTGGAGGAAATAAGCGGGGATTTGAATGATATTGGTTAGCATAAAAAAGAGCACGGCAGAAGGGACGTTAAGGGCGTTGGAACGATCGGGAGCAGCTGAGATCAGGCTCGATAACCTTTCGCCTAGCGCAGCAGCCATGAAAAAAATATTCTCCCATCAAAATGCAGTGCTCGCCGCGTGCGGAAATGACGTTGAAGAAAGTAGAAGGGCGGTTCTACTTGAAGCGGCAATTGATGCTGGAGTGAGGATGATCGATGTCGACATCGCATTACCTGGTAGAATGCGCCATGAATTGATCAGGAAGGCGAAAAAGGAGGGCTCCAAAGTGCTTTTATCATTCCACGATTACGAACGAACTCCTTCGCTGGAAGGGCTGCGAAGCATGATTTCGAAGTGCGCGAGCGAGAGGGCAGAAATCATCAAGATTGCTTGCAAAATCAACAATTTGAAAGATGCGTCGCGCCTATTGGGTCTCCTGGATTCGGCTCTTCCCCTTGCAGTTGTTGGGATGGGAAAAAGGGGAAAAATCGTAAGAATAACCGCGCCCTTGCTTGGGAGCAAAATGGGCTTTGCGTCACTTTCGGAAACTCAGCGAACAGCGGAAGGGCAGATGAGTTTGCGTGAAATGAAGAGGAAAATGAGGGTGCTTTCCGATGGTTAAGATGAAAATTGCGGGAGTTGTTGGAAGGCCGATAATCAACAGCAGGAGCCCAGAGATGCACAACTCTGCAATCAGGGCATTAGGGTTGAACGCACATTACCTGAAGGTTGTGGCTGGTAATTTGGATGAGACGCTTTCCTTGGGAGAGGAAATTGGGATTGTTGGATTCAACATAACTTCTCCCTTCAAGGAAGCTGCGGTTGAAAAGATGCGCCTCAACAGAATGGCTGAAGAGGTAGGCGCAGTTAATCTCGCCCTTCAGGCAAAAAATGGCTGGGTTGGCAAAAATACTGACGTTCAGGGGGTTCTGGGCGCGTTATCTCAAAAGAACGTTTCTATCAGGAACGCGAATGTGCTGATCTTAGGAGCTGGAGGGGCAGCTAAGGCAGCCGTAGCTGCAATTTCAAAATCAAAAGGGAGAATTGCCGTCGCAAACAGGTCAATTGCCAAGGCAAGAAAAATCGCTAAGCAATGGGGGTGCGAGTCCGTTAAAATTGGGAATATTTCTCAAATTGCTAAAAACTCCGACATAATTATATCCTGCCTTCCGGTTGATTGCAAAATAATTACTGGAAATATGCTTTCAAAGGAAACCACTATTTTGGAAGCAAAATATGGGCACGAAAGCACGTTGCGCGAGATTGCTAAAAAGGGGGGTGCAAATTACATAGACGGGAGGGAATGGCTCCTCATGCAGGGCGCAGCTTCGTTCAGGCAATTGTTCGGAAAAGCACCCCCCCTCGATGTTATGAGGAAGGCTGTAAGCAAGCGCAAGGAATCCAAGCGCAGCATTGCACTAACCGGATTCATGGGTTCGGGCAAGAGCTCGGTTGCAAAGGATTTGGGAAATTCAGGGTTCCAATGGATTGATACCGACCAATTGATAGAGAAGAAAACGGAGTCAAGCATCCCCGCAATATTTGAACGCGTTGGAGAAGGTGGTTTCAGAGAATTAGAGAGAGAATTAATCTCCGATTTGGATTTTGAGGAAGAAACGGCGATCTCTTTGGGGGGCGGCAGTCTATTGAAAGAGCAGTCTTTGAAGAGAATCTCAGTGAAATGCCATATATTGTGGCTTTGGTCGGATTTGATATCGTGCTTAGGTAGAATCAGGAAGGATTCGCGGCCCCTAATTGACTCAAAAAACCCAGCGGAGTTGGAAAAATTTTTCTCGAAAAGAAAGGAGCACTACGCTTCCGTTGCCGAAATGGTAATTTCCACGAAGAATTCGACCTCGAAAGAGGTTGCAAACTTGATAAAAAATGAGATGGATCATGCCGTCTGAAATATCCGGAAGATTGCGGGCGCCGCCCTCGAAAAGCGAGACGATCCGCGCGTTAGCGATAGCCACGCTTGCAAATGGGAGTTCGCGAATCCATAACCCGAACGTATGCTCCGACGGTTTGGCAGCCGAGGGAATTTCAAGAAAATTGGGTGCAGATGTGGAAACCAATCCGAAATCAATTTCTGTCAATGGAGGAGGCGATCCTCTTGATAACATACTGGATTGCGGGGAATCGGCGTTGTGCATGCGCATGTTCGCACCGATTTGTGCACTTTGGAATACGGAGTTCGTACTGGGAGCACAAGGTTCGTTAGCGACAAGGCCTATGGGAATGCTTGAGGAACCCCTCGGAAGGCTAGGCGCCCAATGCACTACGACAAACGGTTTTGCGCCAATAAGAGTTAAGGGCAGCATTTCTGGAGGAAGCATTGAGTTGGATGCCTCTGCGACCTCGCAGCTCTTGAGCGGGCTGCTGATAGCCCTTCCATTATGCAAGGATGATTCCAGAATAAGGGTAAGCGCCCTTAACTCGCCGGCATATGTGAATCTTACTTTGGGTTTGCTAAAAAAATTCGGAATTTCGATCGGGAGGCAGAAAAATGTATTCCATATAGCTGGCAATCAAACGCCCAAACCGGCTAGCATAAAAATAAACGGAGATTGGTCGGGAGCGGCCTTCCAGCTGGTTGGTGCCGCGATTTCAGGATCCGTATTAATTAGGGGTTTGAAGCGGGATAGTGACCAAGCGGACGAAAAAGTGTGTGAAGCATTGGCGCAAGCAGGAGCTGAAGTCAAGCAAGGCCCGGACTGGATTAAGGTATCGAAAAAAGACCTTTCTGCCTTCGAGATAGATTGCACAGATTCTCCAGATTTGGCGCCTCCCTTGGTAGCTTTGGCCTTAAACTGCAAAGGGAAAAGCAGAATCGAAGGAATCAGCCGGCTCCGCAACACGGAAAGCAATCGGGCTGAAACGCTTAGCA
>SBBD01000049.1 GCA_005239845.1 archaeon
ACCAAGCCGAGAGAAATGCTGCCGCGGCCACCTGGAATGATATTCAATTCGAGGTCGACTGGTTCTTTGTGCGCAAGTTCGTCGAGGGTGAGCCGACCGCGAGCGTCGGCGCGGAGGAGAACTACAGCGAGGTCGCGGTGGTCGGCGCGTGGAGATCAGTCGAGAGCTGGACGGGAACAATCACCGCTGCCGCCGCGTGGGCAGAAGTCGAGGGATGGCAGGCGACGATAAAGGCGCCGGGGTGGTTGTTGTCAGAGGTTTGGCTATCCACCATAACAGCCGCCGCGGATTGGCTGTCAGTCGAAACCTGGGGTGGGGCCGCGACTAACTCAGTAACTTGGCAGATCGTGGAAAGCTGGTCTGGAACGATCAGTACTCCATCCGAACAAAGTCAGCAACAATCCTCCCCACCAGCCGCCGCGCCAAGCGACACAACCTCCCCCAAACTCGAAATCCTGGAACCGACAACAGAAAACGTCGGCGAAACCGTCACGGTAAGGGTGCGAGTCACCGATTCCTCTGGGATCGACAACAGCTCGATAGTTGTGACTCTCGACAACGAAAATTTCGATTATGTTTTTTCTGACGGCATAATCACGGTTGATTTTGCCAATCTTCCGATCGGCGAACACAGGCTGTATATCTTTGCCAGGGATGCCTCGGGCAATCGAAACGCCGCAAGCACGGAGATTTTGTTGAGGGTTTCTTCCGAACCGCTGATGGACAATCTGCTGATCTCTTTGGAAAATGGTGAAAACGCCGTGGTTGCACTCGAAAATTGGGATGTTTCCGAAATCGTTATGAAAATTGAGAACGCCAGCGGGCCAGTTGAAAACCTGCAGGTTTTGGTCTCGACTGTTGAAAATGTTGATGAAAACCGGCCTGAAAATTTCAAGGTTTATTCTTACTTTGAGATTTCAGTGCCAGGATATCGGGATGTTGTTTCTTCGGCCGACATCAAATTCAAAGTTAGAAAGGATTGGATTATGGAAAATGGATTGAGCCCTCTTGCTGTGGTGCTCTACCGCCTCGGCGAAGACGGCTGGGTGGAACTCCCGACAGAGATAATTGGCGAGGACAACGACTTCTACTTCTTCTCCGCCAGGACTTCTTCTTTCTCGATTTTCGCGATTGGGGGCAGGGTGATTTTTCCTACCCTTGAACTCGTGCTCCCACACGGCGCGATCGAGGTTGAAAATGGCTATGTCGCCATTTCACTTTGGGTCAGGAACCCGACTGCTGTGCTCTTTTCAAAGAACCTAGAACTCAGGTTTGAATCCGGCGTGACTCCTTTCGAGATTAACGTCGAACCAGGTGAAAACGAGTTGATAACTATTTACGTGCTTCTTGAAAACGCCCATGGCGAGACGTGCAACGTCGAACTATGCGATGCAGAGACCCAAACTGTTCTCGACAAGGGAGAAGTGACGCTTCTATCATCCTCTGAGATTCCAGTCGACACGGCCTCCCCCGTCCCCCATCTTTTAGTCTTTGCGATTTTGTCGATAGTCGCGAGCGTTGGTTCCATAAAAATTTACGGCAAAATCAGGCAAAACGGCCATGTGGTCTCACCCTCTGCACGCAGAAAGGTGACAAAATTGAAGGAAGCAAACAAGGATTCATTCAAAATCTCCCCGATTGTCCAGGAATACTACGAGTTGCTTTTGCCTGTGGCGCGGAAGGCTTCTGGAAGAACGCGGGTAAAAAAACGCAAGAATTTCTAGCGCGACCAAGGTCTTTTCCAGTTTCGCATTTTGAAACCGGCTGTTCCACGTATTATATTTAAAGTGAGCACCATAGGATGTATGATGCATTCAAAGACAAATGGCCCTTCGAAAACCAGGATTTTGGCAACGACAATCGTCCTAGCATTGCTAATCTCATCACTCCCGTTCTCGATCAACATCACTTCCGCCGAGGCGATCCACAGTGACCTTGGCTCGAGCATCGACGCCGGCTCGAGCGTCGAAACTGCCTCGTACATCTCGACCCAGGATGCCAGCACAGGTTACCTCGACGAATCGGACAACGAGGACGTTTATGGAATTTACGTGAGAGCCGATGAGACGATAATCGCATCCATAATTGCGCCCGCTGGCGCTGATTACGAACTGCGTCTCTTGGACTCAACTTCAACCGAGCTTACATCCTCCGCCCTCGACAACGATGGAACCGAGAACATCTCATACCTGCCAGCATACGCGGGGTACTACTATCTGAAGGTTGTGAGAATTTCTGGGTCAGGGGACTACTCTTTGACCGCCTCGATAATCAACTACAATCTAGCATCCGTCACGTCGGTCACCGACTCGGTTTCCGACGCAGACGGTGATGGCGATTACGACAACTTGCTGGTAAACGTCAATCTGAATGTGGTGGTTGCCAGCACTTACACCTTTTACGCTTACATCTACGACAATGAGAAGACCTACATGACCTATGTCGCTTCCGAGCGCCAGCTAAGCGCCGGGCCCCAAACAGTCACGCTCAATATCAAGGGCTCAACAATCTACAATCTCAAGAAGGATGGGCCATACTCCATCGACATCTCGTTTTATGACGAGAACCTTAACCACGCAGGCGCGGTGACCCACAGGACATCCGCATACTCTTATGCGAGCTTTGACAACTCCGGCATAACTAGGTCTACCACGGCGGGCGGGGGTTCAAACGCAATTGATAACAAAGTAACTGTCGATGGAACCGCTACTGGAACAATAGGTGTTTCATTCTCCCCGCCGCACTCCGACAACGGTCTAGACAAAGATGGAGATGGTTATTACGACAGCCTTGTTGTAAATGTAAACCTAAATGTTACAACTGCTGGGAACTACAACATCTCTGCGACACTTTACGGTTCGGACGGGTATACGTACATTAATTACAAGACGATGGAGGTTTCTTTGGCAACCGGCGTCCAAACCGTCGCAATCAATTTTGATGGCGAAGCGATAAACAAGTCTAAAATTAACGGTCCGTATATTACCTCTATCGATGCATACGATAGCAACTGGTACGGTCCGACAAGCAGCACATACACCACTTCGCCCGAGACAAATTACACCTATGATAGTTTCGCGCCTTCGGGAGCTTCTTTAGCTCCGCCGTTCTCTGATCGCGGACTGGATAACGACGGCGATGGGGTTTACGATTATCTCGTGGTTGATCTGAAGATAAACGTCAGTAAAGCTGGCAAGTACTACATCGGAGGCTCACTATACGGCGGGTCGACGACATACGCCTCTGGGGGCTACACTTACACAGGTTACGGCACATACATCGGGTGGGCTTGGCAGGAGGTCTACCTCTCTTCTGGCGAGCAGACCATCCCGCTCTACTTCGATGGCTCGGCGATAAAGCGTTCGGCGGTCAACGGTCCCTATTCGGCCAGCGTCTACATCTACAACGAGTCTTACTCATCCTACGATTGGGGTGACCACACAACCGCTACATACACCTACTCCCAGTTCGGCAAGGTCGCTAGCGGTTTCTCCACGGGGCACTCGGATTCCGGAGCCGACACGGACGGAGACGGCCTCTACGATTACCTCGATGTCACAGTCAACCTGAATATCGCGACCGCAGGCAATTACAGCGTCAGCGGTTCCCTCTCAGGCGGCGCCTCTGACTATGCCACGACCACGTATGGCGCTGCAACGACAAAGACAACATCATCTGGTTACACCTATGTCGATTACGCGTGGAAGGATGCCGAACTCTCAAAAGGAAGTCAATCAGTCACCCTGCGATTTGACGGCTCGAAAATCAGGAAATCGAAGGTCGACGGACCCTACACAGTGAGCCTATCGCTGATGAAAGATTATGAATGGGTCGATAGCACAAGCTACACTACCACTTTGTATACCTATACTCAATTCCAGATGGCCGCCGTATCTTTTGCCCAGGCACATTCCGATAAAGGCTCGGACACGAACGGAGACGGCCTCTACGACTACCTCCTCGTCGATGTCGTTCTGAACGTCACCAAGGCCGGGACATACAGCCTGAGCGGGTCTTTGATGAGCGGGTCGGGGAGCGCGTCTCTCTCAGGCGGCTCTGTGGCGTCTGGAAGCACGACTGCGACGGCGACGTCAACTACATCAACCTCGCTTTACGCGGCGGAAACAACCGAGTCAACAAGCAGCGGATCGTCATCCGGCCCCACGCCAACCGAAACAACTGGCGAGCCGCTTCCGGCAAAAACAGATTATTCTTACCGCTCGTACACATACTACGTCGACTCGGCCTGGAGCGAGGCGGAACTCGCGACCGGCACCCAGACGGTTCAGCTAAAGTTCGATGGCAGGCGCATAAGGCAGGCGGGTGCGAACGGGCCTTACACCGTGGACCTGTACGTCTACGGGCCGCATGTCAAAGAGTACAACACTTACAGTTACGACTGGGGAACGTCGGACTATTCAACTTACACTACTTCGAGCTACACATACGACCAATTCCAGACCCCGGCAGCGTCATTCTCGCCGCCGCACTCCGACAACGGTCTCGACAACGACGGCGACGGGAAGTACGATTACCTGGTGGTCGAAGCAAAGGTGAACGTGACAACGGCTGGGAGATACAACTTGAACGCCTCATTGATGGGCGGGTCCTCGGTCAGAACTTTGAGTGCGACCAACTCAAGCGATGCGACGTATTCTCCCAATGTCTACATAGACTATGTCTGGACTGAAGCCGACCTGGCAGCCGGCGTGCAGACGGTCGAGCTCAGATTCGACGGCATAAAGATCAAGCGGTCGGGAGTCGACGGGCCATACCAAGTTTCACTTTCACTGAACGACAGCGACTGGGAATGGTTGGACTACGATATTTACAATACTTCCGCCTATAGCAACTCAAGCTTCCAATCGCCACCGATATCGATCACATCTGCCACCGACAATGCTCTTGATATAGACAACAACGGCCTGAACGAGTATCTGGAGGTAAACGTCGGGGTCGACGTTAGGACGGCCGGCGACTATCTGTTCATGGGCACGATCACGCCGAGCTACTATGGGGCTGTGCTGGCATCGGATTCGGGAATTGCTGCGGAAAGCGCGACTTCTTCCTCATCCTCCGCGACCGCGACAACTTCCACGTCCAGTGTCGCCGCAATATACACTCCGGTCATTGCGATGAAGGAGGCTTCTTTGGGTACGGGGGCGCAAACGGTGACGCTGAGGTTCCCGGGCGGCCTGATATACCAGTCCAGCCAGAATGGGCCGTACATGATTTCGCTAACAATCGTGAAAGATTTCAAGACATGGACGACACTTGATGATAATTATTACGAGACATCCACAGCTTACAAGTACACGAACTTTGAACAACCCGTGGCCGTACTCTCGCCGCCACATTCCGATTCTGGCTCGGACACGGACAATGACGGTTACTACGACAAATTGGTTTTGGATGCTCATCTGGATGTCAGTAATCCCGGCAACTTGAAGATTGCGAGCTTCCTGATGGACGAAAAGGGGGACATTGTGGACAGGAAAATCAAGGATCTGACTCTGGCCGCCGGCAATCAGGTTGTCTCGATAGAGTTTGACGGCTGGAAGGTTTACAGCAGCCACGTCCAGGGAAGCATGACTGCCGGCATACTGCTGCTCGACCCGAATGTTACTGAGGAAGTATGGTATACGATGGGCGAGATAAAAGTCCCGCTCAGCGGATGGGTTGACGTCGACATGCATACCACAGGAACCTACAGCTATGACCAGTTCGAGTCGATGGCTCCGGAATACAGCGCAATCCTGCGCAGGCTGCCTATCGCACTGCTGAGTGCCGGCCAAGCTACGAACATCGACCTGGAAAATCACAACCTTCCGACACTTGGCGGAGTCAGGATCGCCGCAAGCGAGAACGGCGTGACACCAACGATAACCGTGACGGAGGGCACGGAACTTCCGCCTCTCGTTTCCGAACTCGGAGGAGAGGTGATATCTTATATCACTATTGAAATCGAAAACGCGGAAGGCATGTCTTTCGTCTTGAGAATCCCGCGAGAAAGGTTAGAAAACCTCGGCATAAACTCGGACAACATCGTGGTCTACAGGTTCGAGGACAACTGGTCGCCGGTCGATGTTGTCAAGACGGGCGAGGACGACGAGTACTATTATTACGAGGTCACGACCCCTGGATTCTCACTCTTCGGGGTAACGTCCGGATCAACTCTCCCGACACTGCCGACACAGCCGATTTCCCAGCTGCCACCCATATAC
>SBBD01000018.1 GCA_005239845.1 archaeon
CCGGATTTCCGGGTGCCTCCGCATGAGTTTCCGCAGCTCCTTATCTACAGACATCGTCATGTTTTACGTCGCCATCCGCCTCCACCTATGTAAAATATGTGAAGTCGCCTATTTAAGGGATTTGATGGTCTTGGGCGACCTCCCCGCCTCTGCGAATCCGGTTCTTAGCTGTTCCTGGCCCCTTCCCTTTCGTGCTGCGCCAAAGAAACTTTTCTAGAGGGGGAACGTCCGGCGGCGTCGAGGACGGCAACGTCCGCGATTAGCAGACCCGTCTGCGCAAGGCAAGGGGGATTCGTCCCCCGTCGCGCCGATAGCCCCGAGCGGATTCGAACCGCTGTTACCGGATTTCTTCACACCCATTCTCCTAGTTAGAATGGATTTATCAGAGTCCGACGTACTTGACCGCTATACGACGGGGCTGTGCAGCACTTTTCAGCACTTGCGATTTAAAAAGAATAAGGGTTTTTAAAGCGGCAAAAGCAGTAGTTACTTTCATGGCCTTCCTGGAGGACTTTTCCGAAAGGTTCAACGAGTTCGCGGATTCCCTGGAAGAGAAAGGCGTCCCCAACCCCCGCGTCCTGATTCCCGTGCTCCTGCTCGCGGTGCTTGCGGGAGCCGCCTACTGGTTCTTTTTCCGCGCCCCCAGCACGCAGACCCTTTCCTTTACCATCAAGGACGCGCAAGGCAACCCCGTCCCCAACGCCGAGGTCACGCTCTGGGACGGCGAAAAAGGGTTAGGCACCAAGATGAGCGGAGAGGACGGCCTCGTTTCCTTTGAAAAGGTTCCATCGAATGCGCGCCTGCGCGTTCAAGTCAAAGACGACCGCAACGTCTTCGCTCCCCTAGATAAAACGATATCCTTTGATACGAGCGAACTGCGTTTCGAGGACCCCCAGCCCCCTGCAGAACAAGAAACGCTTACGGTGCTCGTCTCCGACAGTTCCGACAATGCCATCACGCTGGCCAACGTCGTGCTTTCCTTTGATGACGGTTCCAGCAACTCGTCCACCACCAATTTAGGGGGAGCGGCCTCGTTCTCCTTGCCGGAGATTCCCTTGCATCTAACCGTAAGGGTCAGCGCCCGCGACTTCGTCTCAAAAACCACGAGTTACACGAGACAGGAAATCCAAGGCAAGAGCAACACGCTCCGCGTCACCTTGCAGAGCGAAGACGAGCGCGACCAGCAGCAGCGCAACGGAAGCGACAACTCGCAACCCGCGCGCGAAGGCCCCGTCACCGTGACCGTCACTTTCGAAGGGAAAGCCATTGAGAACGCGGAGGTCAAGCTCAAGGACGCAAGCACGTTTAACGCCTTCCTTGCCAAGAAGACGGATGCCGGAGGAAACGCCTACTTCCCAAAAATCGCGATAGGCAAACGCTTCCTGGTGGACGTAAAACCGCCTTCCGCCTACGCGGCCTTCACTTCCGATGAGTACACCCTGCAACAGGCCAGTGGCCTAACGATTCCCATTGAACTCGGGAAGCGGACGCAAGGCAACTTCATTCTTTTGAAAATCGTGGACGAAAAGGAGGTGCCCCTCGAGGACGCCCTCGTTCAGTTGTTCGACTCGAACGGAAAACCGTTGAAAAAAGCTTTTTCCGAAAAAGACGGGAAAGTGTCCTTGGAGGTCTCCTCCAAGCGCCCATATTACGTTGCGGTCTACGCAGAGGGGTTCCTGCCCTTCAGTTCCGTGTTCTCCCCCAGCTCGGAAGAACGCCAGGTCCAACTCACAGAGCAGACGGAGGAAAACGCGTTTGAAATCGTTGTCCTCGTGGAAAACGAGGAGGGTCCCGCGGATGCCGCGGAAGTGGCCCTGTTCAACGCGGACGGCTTCTTCCTCGGCCTGCCTTCTTCCTATACCGACGTGGAAGGAAAAGCCGCCTTCGCCGTTCCGGCAGAGTCCGGCCTCGTTTTTGCGCGCGCCACGCTGGGAACGCAGCGCGGGGAAAGCAGCCGCGTCGCCGTTGCTCCGGAAGCGCGGTTGCGCGTCTTCCTGGAACACGAGCCCGGCATCGTGCAGGCGAAGCTCTTGGACGCGGAATCCGGGCTTCCTTTAGAGAACGGAACGGTTTCTGTAGTGCTGGGAAACCGCGTGCTTTCCTCGTGCGATTTGCAGAACTGCTCCCTGCAAGCGCCTGCTTTCGAAGAGTTTACGCTCCTCGCTTCTGCGGCCGGCTACCTGCAGACTTCTTCCGCTCCCCTTACTCTCGCTCCATCTGAAGTGAGGGAAGTGGAGCTGCAATTGGTCCCCGAAGCCCTCGCCAACAGCGTGCGCGTCAAATTTTTGGGGTTGTACGATCGAAGCGGCCTCGCGAAGGAAGTGGGAAATGGCGACCATTATACGGCAAAATTCCTGGTTACAGCGCCTTCCGGTTCCACGAATGCGGGCTTGCACGCGCACGTGAGCGGTGCGTTCGTGAAATTCGAACAGCCCGTCTCCGAAACTCCTGTTTTCTACGTCTCTTCCTCGTATGATGCGGAATCGTGCTATACGCAGACGGGCAATGAGACGGAGGCGGTTTCGCAAGACCTCGTGTTCCCGAAAGGCTTTACCGGCACGAAAGAGTTCGCCCTCAAGCTCCACGTCCTCCCCCAAGCCCCTGCCTCTTCTTCCTTCAAGCTGAACTACAAGGCCTATGCCACGAAAGACGAGCTCGCGCTTTCCGCTCCCTCCCCTGAAAACGGAGTTGGAAAGGCCCCCTCTGATGCGCTTTCCCTTCTCCGCAGGATGTGCTTGCAGAAAGACTTTTCTTCCGAAATCAAGGTGACATCCACTCCTCTGGTGTGCACTCCCGACGCGAGCTTCTGCACCCGCCTGTTCCTGGAAAGCAAGGGCGTTTCCTCTAGAAACTCGCTGGAAGTGGACAAGGGCGAAACCTTCTCCTTGTTCTATGAAGTACGCTCTACCGCAAGCATCGATTCCCTCGGCGTCCAAACTCCCATTGCCACGTTCGAAGGAAGCAACGCCACCGAATTTGCCAGCGAAAACGAAGGTAAGGCTTCCACCCCCTTCTCCGACTTCGCGGGCACGTTTTCAACTACCTATGTCCGTTCTTATTTTGCCGAGGAGGAAGATGAAGCTACCGGCAGCTCTCCTTCACCTGAAACCCGCATTCCCGTCTCCATTCCCGCGGATGAAAAGCGCTCCGGAAGCCTGCAATTCAAAGCCATAAAAGCGGCCCTCGGCTCGCCCTTGAAGCTCACGTTCTATTCCGAAAGACAGGCCCGCACGTACACCTTCAGCCTTACGGTAAGAGGAACCAATCCCTTGAAAGTCAGCGTTTCGCCCTTGCAGCTGCTCGCAGGCGAGGACAAGAAAGTCCGCGTCTCCGTCCTCGATGAAAGGGACAACGGCCTGGAAGACGCGACGGTCACGTTCTTCGAGTGCGAGGGCACGCCGCTGGCGGCAGAAGAAGTGCACCTGCTGGGAGACGGCTCCCTGGATTCCGGAGAGCGGGGGCTCTACCGCGTTTCCCTGCACCCCCTGAACCTCGGAAAAATCGGCGTGCGCGTGGAACACCCAGACTATAGGAAATTCGAGCAATGCCTCATTGAAGTTTCCCCGCAAGAGGACAGCCTTGACGTCTCCCCCTCCACCCTCGAATTCAAGGGCGACTCCACGCAACTGGAACCGCAATCCGTCACCATTTCCTCCTCGTACGGAACCAAAAGCGCTCTCTCCCTCTACTCCGACTGCTTCGCTTCCAACATCCCCCTGCTCGTGATTTCCCCCAACTCGTTTTCCTCCTTCAAGGAAACCGCGACGGCAGACGTCTTTGTGTTGGAAAACGCCACCGCCAAAACGTTCTGCCAAATCGTCGCCCAACAAAAACTGACTTCCCGCTATACGCTCTCCAAATCCATAGGGGTGCGCATGGACGTGCGGGCTCCCCTTGTCGTGACGCCCACGCCGACTCCAACACCGACTCCAACGCCTCCCTCCGAATACCCTCCCCTTCCCTCCGTCGTCTATCTTCCTCTCGATGAAGACGGCTTCAGCGACAAATACTTTTCCTTGAACGAGGTCGGCGAGCCCATTTCCTGTACGGTAAGAGGCCCCCAGGCCTTCACTTCCGGAGTGCGCGTGGAATGCGCCGGCAACCTCATCCACTTTTCCGCAGACTACAGCACGGCCGCAGACCTCTCGCAAGGCTTGAGGGCCGTGGGAAGGGCCTCCATTACGCTTCAGGACAAGCCCACGCGCTTGGTTACCGTCATCGCGCTCAAGGCAAGAACGGCGACTCCCACTCCGACGGGCACGCCTACCCCCACGCCGCCTGGAGAATCCTGCGAGCAGGTAGCCTGCCCTATTTCCGGCGAAGAACTCGAATGCTGCGACTATGACGAAGATGGAGAATACGCTTCCGACGAGTGTTCCACGCAAGAAGCCTTCGAGTACTTTAC
>SBBD01000186.1 GCA_005239845.1 archaeon
CAGGCAAGGCGTTCCGCTACACCGTGAATTTTTTCCACAGCGAGGGCTTTACGCAGCTCATGCCCGTCGTGCTGGGCAAGTCCGTGGACCCGTTGGGACCGGACCCCGGGAGCTCGATCGTCAGCATTCCGGAAATCCAGTACCAGGGCGAAACGCTGCGGCTCGTGACCTCGATGATCCTGCACAAGCAGGTGGCCGTGAAGAAGCTGCGCAAATTGTTCATCATGAGCCCGAACGTGCGTCTCGAAAGGCCGGAACGCGAATCTTCCAAAAGGCACTTGTTCGAGTTCACGCAGGCAGACTTCGAGATGGCCGGAGCGAAAATGGAGGACGTCTTCCAGCTCGTGGAAAAATATTATGCCGGGCTTACTCCGTTCCTGAAAAAGGAGGCGGGGGAAGAGTTCGAACTCTTGGGAAAACCCGTCTTCGAGTTCGAGCCTCCCTTCAAAAAATACACGACGCACGAGCTGCAGGCAGAGTTCGGGAAGGAGTGGGAAGTGGAGGCTTCGAAGGCGCACCAGCAACCCTTCTGGGCGTTGTGCCACCAGCGCGAGTTTTATGACAAGGAGGACCCCCTCGAGCCCGGCCACTATCTCAACTACGACTTGATTTACCCCCTCGGCTTTGGCGAGGGATTGTCGGGAGCAGAACGCGAACACCAATACGACCGCTTGCTGCAACGCATCACAAAGGACAAGCTAGAGAGCGGCTCCTACGCGGCCTACCTATCGCTGGCCAAGGAAGGCTTCGGCTCTTCGGCGGGAGGAGGCATCGGCATGGAGCGCTTGGCGCGGTTTCTGACGCAGGCGGATCACGTCGCGGAAGTGGCTTATTTCGCGCGCGTGCCGGGAAGGAAGATAGATATCTAGCGCAGGAAAGGCTTTTGAGGAAAGGAAACCAAAATATATACGCGTCCACAATTTAGAAAGAAGGTGGTTTTCATGGTCTGCTACCTTGCTCCGTTGGCGGCCGTTCTCCTCCTATTCGGTGGAAGGAAGGCGTTGCACCAGGAAAACGAGAGAACGTTCCGCCTGGGTTTGCTAATGGGTGGAGGAGCCATTTTCGGCGTCGTGGACCATGGGTGGAACGGGGAACTGTTTTTGGCCGGACCCAACCCCCTTTCCGACGTGATGTTGGGAGCGACGATTACGGCGGCCCTTGCGTTAGCGTGGCTGGCCATGGAATCGCTTCTTCCTCACGGCCGTCTTGGGCGAGGGCAATGGCCTGCTCGTTCAGCACGTCCGCTTTGCCTACGGCCCCGCGCTCTTCGGGCAATTGGGCCATGAGGCTTTCCACTTCATCCTGCAGGTGCACGAACGCGACGGAAGGAATCGTAGAAGAGAAAGGAAATGACGTGGGGGAAGGGCGAGGGGTAGGCTGCGGGTACGTTCCTCTTGCTGAATAGCCGTTATTTCCTGAAGAACCCGGTGTTCCATCCGCAGGCGGAGGCAAGGTCGGTTGGAGGGTGGCATTTGGAGTAGGAGTGGCAGGTATACTAGGCGTGGCCGTGGCGTTGGGGGTGGGAGTAATCGAAGCGTTGGGTGTTGCTGTAGGAGTTGGCGCGGGGGTGGAACTACTTGTTGGAGTTGGGGAAGGCGTTGGAGTTGGAGCCGCTGTTGGGGTAGGCGTGGGAAGGGCGAGCGTAGTGAACGGGTAATTGTTGCTTTGGGTGCAGGCGTGGGGGGCCGTGCAGCTCCACGCGCGGAAGTTGTATAGGCGGTTGGAAGACAAGTTTTGCAACAGAACGCGGTGCGAAAGAACAAGCGTCGCGTTCAACGTACTGTTCAAGCCGTAGAGGGAAGTGAAACCGTATTCTACTTTAGAGTCCGCAGGGAGGTTCGTTTCCCACGTAATCGTTGCCGCAGTTGTTTCTGGCTGTGCAGAAACAAATCCGATGGCTCTGCGTATTTGGTCCTATAGCAGCATCGAGAGCAAACTGCCCGCCTAACCCCAGAACACGGGTTCTTTGGCAACCTCCAAAGCCTAGTTTGGAGATTGACGCATCAGTCCGTCCGTCACTCGTCACAGCGTTGGCTCGGAAAGGAATCGATCATCATCTGCCATCCATTCAACGGGCGGGCACATTAAAATAAGAGGAGGAAATGAATGGAACGAGGAAAAGACGGCCCCGCGATGGAAGGAAGAGGAGAAGCCAGCCTATGGATCGCAAGCGACAGGCAAAAGTCATCCTGCAGCGCCTGAGCCGCCGCTACCCCGAAGCGAAAGTCTCGTTGGATTACGAAAAGCCGCTCGAGCTCTTGATTGCAACCATCCTGAGCGCCCAATGCACCGACGTACGAGTAAATAAGGTAACAAAAAAACTGTTCAAAAAATACAGGAAAGCAGAGGACTATGCCTACGGAAGCTTGAGGGAACTGCAGAACGATATTCGGAGTACCGGCTTCTACCGCAACAAGGCCAAACACATCCGGAACGCCTGCCGGATGATTGTCGAAAAGTTCGGGGGAAAGGTGCCTTCCACGATGGAAGAAATCTTGGAGCTGCCGGGAGTGGCGAGGAAGACGGCGAACGTGGTATTGGGAAACGCCTATGATGTACAAGAAGGCATTCCCGTGGACACGCACGTCACACGACTATCGAAACGATTGGGATTGACGGACCAAAAGGAGCAAAACCGGATTGAACACGATTTGCTTAAGGTAGTGCCACCCCATGAGCGCCTGCACTTCTCAAACGTATTGATTTTCCACGGAAGAGCCGTGTGCCAGGCACGAAAGCCGCACTGCAGCGCCTGCCTATTAAATGACGTTTGTCCTTCCGCTTATAAGCTGCCGGGAAGCGGGTAGAACAAAAAAAAGAATAAGACAATGGGCAAGAGGGAAGGAAAAGGGGGAACCGGAGTAATCGGGGGTTGAAATGGCGAGGATTTTCGTGGTGCACGAGCACTTTTCTCGCACGCACCACTTCGACCTGCGCTTGGAGAAGGACGGCGTCTTGAAGAGCTGGGCGGTTCCGAAAGAGCCCCCACGGGAAGAGGGCGTGAAGAGACTGGCGGTTCACGTGGAGGACCACGCGCTGGAGTACGGCCAATTCGAGGGCGAGATCCCGGAAGGCGAGTATGGCGCGGGAAAAGTGGAGATTTGGGACAACGGAACGCTGAAAGAGG
>SBBD01000067.1 GCA_005239845.1 archaeon
AGGAATACGGCCCATTTTCGTGTTTGATGGAAAGCCTTCGGAGTTGAAAAGAAAAACGATTGAGGAAAGAGAGGAAAGGAAGCGGGAAGCCAGAGAAAAGTTTGAAGAAGCCAGAAAGCGAGAGGACGAGGAAGGCATGCGGTTGTACGCGCAACAGACGGCGAAGCTTTCGAAGGAAATGGCGGAGGAAAGCAAGCGGCTCGTGGAGTTGCTTGGGCTGCCGGTAGTTCAGGCGAAAAGCGAGGGGGAAGCGCAGTGCGCGCACATGTGCGCGAAAGGAATCGTGAAAGCCACGGGCTCGCAGGACTTTGACTCGCTCTTGTTCGGCTCTCCCGTCATGATCAAGAACCTGACCATCGCGGGAAGAAGGAAACTGCCCCGAAGAAACATCTATACGGAAGTGCTTCCCGAGCGATACGACTTGCAGGACAACTTGCAGCGCCTGGGGATTACGCGCGAAAAGCTAGTGTGGATCGGCATGCTTGCGGGAACGGACTTCAATGAAGGCGTACACGGCGTGGGCGCGAAAAAGGCGTTGAAGCTCGTCAAGGAACACGAGTCCATGCAAAGCATTCTGCAAAAATTGGAGGTGAAAATGGATTGGGAGCCCGTGGAAGAACTGTTTATGCATGCTCCCTACGTGGAAGTGCAGGAAGAAGAACTCAAGCCCCAGCCCCCGCAAAAAGAGGCGCTGGTTGAGTTCATGCTCTCCAGGGATTTTTCGAAGGAGCGCGTGGGAGCCGCTTTGCAGAGGGCCTTCAAGGAACCCTTGGGTTCAGAGCAGGGAAAACTGTCGGAATGGCTGTGAGGAAAGAAATCGAAGAAAAAAGCCTGAAAAGCAACGGTAATACTCCAGGAACAAAAACGATCTTCCGGGCTGAGCAAATTTAAGAGATAGAAACGAGCGGAACCCCTCTTCGAAAGCGTTTTAAAACCGTACGCGCATAGCGCTTATATCGAGTGCACGGGTTAGAGCGCTATTCATAGCTCGTCTTCCCGTTTCAAGTAAAAAAAAGCCAAAGGTGGTGTCGAGTGCAGAAAATGGCTTTGGCAACCAAAAAGAAGGAGGCAGCTGAAGAGGACGAGGACTGGGAGGAAGAAAACGCGGAAAAGGAAGACGACTAGGTCTCTCGGCTAACGGCCACCCACCCGAAACAAAAACACTAGCCCCCCTAGCGCATGCCCAACAGACCATAAACGGAGGTTCAGTAAAAGAGAAAGTCTTTGCAGAGACTGCGCACATCCTCCCGCAGCCTCTTTTTTGCGGCTGTATCGTCCTTCGAGGCAACTGCTTTCGCGATGATGCGGCCCACTTCCTTCATCTCGCTTTCCTTCATGCCCCGCGTGGTAAGCGCCGGCGTTCCCAGCCGGATGCCGGAAGGGTCCATGGGAGGACGCGGGTCATAAGGCACCGTGTTCTTGTTGCAGTAGACGCCCACCCCCTCCAGCACGAGCTCGGCCTCCTTTCCGGAAACGTTCTTGTTCCTCAAGTCCACCAACAGCAAGTGCGTGTCCGTGCCTCCCGCAACCAAACGGAAGCCTTGCGCCATCAATTCGTCCGCAAGCGCCCTCGAGTTCTTTACGATTTGCTTCGCGTATTCCTTGAAGGAAGGCTGCAGCGCCTCCTGGAACGCCACGGCCTTTGCGGCATTGGCGTGGTCGTGGGGGCCTCCCTGCAAGCCCGGAAACACGGCCTTGTCCAACGCTTTCGCGTGCACTTCTTTGCACATGATCACGGCGCCGCGAGGCCCCCGCAGCGTCTTGTGAGTCGTCGTAGTGACGACGTCGAAATAGGGGACGGGGTTCTCGTGGACTCCTGCAGCGCACAAGCCGGCAATGTGGGAAATGTCCGCGAAGCTGATGGCGCCTACTTCTTCACCGATTTCCTTGAACTGCCTGAAGTCCACAGCGCGCGGGTAAGCCGTGTATCCCGAAAGGATGAACTTGGGCTTTTCCTGTTGGGCGAGTTTACGGATGGCCTCGTAATCCAAAAGCTCCGTCTTCGGGTCAACCGAATACGGGACGGGCTGGTACAGCATTCCCGAAAAGTTGACGGGGTGGCCGTGCGTCAAGTGCCCCCCGTGCGAGAGCGTCAAGCCCATAAATTTGTCTCCCGGCTTCAAAAACGCGAAATAGACGGCCAGGTTTGCGGGGCTCCCTGAATAAGGCTGGACGTTGACGTGCTCTGCCCCGAACAACTGTTTGGCACGGCTAATGGCAAGTTCTTCCATTTCGTCCACGAACTCGTTGCCGCCATAATAGCGCTTGCGGGGATAGCCTTCCGAATACTTGTTGTTGAACACGGATCCCAGCGCTTCGAGGACGGCTTTGCTGGCATAGTTTTCGGAAGGAATCATTTCCAGGCCTTCCATTTGGCGCAGGCGCTCCTTTCCAATCAGCACGGAAATCTGCGGGTCCACGTTTTCTACGAACATAGCTAAACCCCCCAAAAAGAAAGAACACGGAAACTATTTTATGGGCATGCGTCAGGGTACGGGAAGCAACACGTTGTCGAGGGGCGCCACGTGCACCAAGTCCACTTGCACGCTCACGAAAATCACGTAAAGCAACAGCAACAGGACTCCTTCCGCCCGACTCAACGCTTTCTTGCGGTAGGCAAAGAAGAATACGAGGACGAACGCCAGCACCATGAACCCGTACCCCACGATGAAGTCCAAAAACTTGAAGACGAGCACGCCTCCCACGATGGACGCCACGCCTAACACGAGCGTGAGTTCCGTGATGAAGCTCCCGATCAGGTCGCCCCAAATGACTTCCTCTTCGCGGGCCTGCAAGGCATTCAAGTCCAGGGCGAGCTCGGGAATCGCGATGCCCAACGCGATGACGAGGAACCCCATGAGCAAGGGATGGATGTTGAAGCTGGAGGAAATATCGACGGCCGTGTCCACGATGAAGTGGCTGGCAATGACGGCAACCACGAGGAACACGAGGAGTTCGGCCACGAGCCGCGCCTTGCTGTGCTCGTGCAGCCCAAAGCCAATCACTTGATGCGTCTGTTCCTCCTCTTTCCTTGCCAGGGGCTCTTCTTCCTTCACGTGGTACAAGTACATGCCGTACAAGGCAATGAGGATGACGCCTTCCAGCGAGGTGAGCCTCCCGTCCAGCAGCAGGAAGAAGGGAATGATGATGACGAAAAAGATCCAGCCGAAGTTTTCCAGCACGGACTGTTCCCTCACCTGAAAGACGCCCTTGCGGATGGTCACGATGCCCAAGACGACGCACAAGAGCACGATGTTCGCCCCGATGATGCTGGCCAGCATGAGTTCGACTTGGCCTTGCGAGGCGGAAATGCTGCTGATGAGCAAGTCCGGCATGGAAGTGCCCAAGCCGATGATGACGAAGCTCAACAGGAACTTGGGGATTTTGAGGAGGGAGGAAATGCCGGCGAGCAGCTTGACGACGCGGGCGCTGGAGAAGCCCAGCAGCACGAGCATCATGACCAGAACCGTAAAACTGAAACCAATGCTCATAGCGTTCTTGCCTCAGGAGGGTCCAGTAGTTGCTGTTTTCCCTTGTTTAAAAAGGTTTTTTTGAGAGTAATCAAGAGTTGCCGGCAGCGCGTAAACGTTTAAATAACTTCTGCGAGAAGCTAATGCGTCGCGAGGGATCTTCATGGGCGTTTTCGAATTGTTCGGGAAAAAACAAGTGCAACTGGGCGGGCAACAGTACCAGCTGGAATACGAGCTGCATCCCTTGAAGCTTCCGGCCCACCAGGCGGACTACCTGGAACTCGAAGTCAACCTCCGCAACGTCACGGAAACAGAGCTCCTCACCTCCGTCGTGCTCGTCCTGCCGAAACAGCTGGGGTTCGAGGGCAGCGCTCTGTCGCACGAGCGGGAAATCCGCCTCGGCTTGCTGAAGCCCCACGAGCTTAAACACCTGAAAATCTGCATTTACGCGACCCAACGCACTCCCAAGGCCATTTACCCTCTGCACCTCTACGTCATATCGCACTATCGGGACTACGGATACGTCATCAACGAACTGAAGAAGAAAATCGACATCCGCGTCGAGTAAGACGGACGGGCTGACTTATTGCTTTCGTGCTATAGTGTAGAAGCTGGTTTCGTCGAAGTTGTTACCCTGCTCTAAAACTTCGAAACCGCTTTTCCCAAGCAATGCCCGCCTCTCTTCCCTGGAAAATGCGCGGTGCTCCATTTCGTCGCGGTATTCGCTCTTCTTCCCGTTTTCCTCCACTGAATATTTCGCCTTCCAATTCACCACGAATGGCTTCTTTGAAATCTGTTCAGTTTGTGATTCGCGCGTGATTTTTATTTCCGGGCCTTTCGCACTAACTTTACCATTGAAGTAATTAGTTTTCATTATCTTGCTGTCTTCGTAGTTGTCAATGAAAAGAATGCCGCTATGATTGAGGCTCTTCTCAAATGAAGCAAGCGCCTTTCCTGCATCCTCGTCATTGAGCATGTGCGTGAAAACCCTCCCCGCGGATATTATTGCGTCAAATTCATTGATGAATGGGAGTCCCCGCATATCCGCCTTAAATATTTTTACGCCTGGCAACCTGATCTTCGCCTCCCTAACCATTTCAACCGTGTAGTCAACGACTGTCAAATCGTAGCCTTTCCGGGCAAGCTCTTTTGCAACTAGGAAGAACCCGCCAATGAACAGAACCTTCTTTGGCCTAAATCGCTCTATTTTCTTCTCTACGAATTTTGCAGTTGCTTCGGCATTGTTTGTGTAGTCATAGAATAGCGTACATATTCTCGCAAAGTCGCTGTATGTTGCCGTCATTGAAAGCAGCCTCTTAAGCGTCGTTTTGTCTTCTGTTGGTGCCCCCTAAATAGTATGTGGACCCTAAAAGTTACTTGCTCACGAATTCCTTGTATTGGCTTGCGTAAACCCTGAACAAGTATTCGACGAATGGTGCTTCCCTTTTGCTGTAATCAACTTTTCGGAGCACCAAATAGTAAAGCATTTTTTCGGCATCGAAGATGTTAAGCAGCGGATACCCGTTCCTTAGCAATGCGAAGTTCATCAGCAGTCTTGACATCCTTCCGTTTCCGTCGCGGAAGGGGTGGACTTTTACGAACTTTAGGTGCGCCAACGCCGCGAGCTCAAATGGATGCAGAGTCTTTAGGGCGTTCTGGTACCACTTGAAGAAGTTGGCCATTTTTTCTGGCACTTCAGTATGCGCCGGCGGTATGTAGTTGCCGAGTCGCACGTTAACGCTTCGGTATTTGCCTGCATCCGGCAAGACGCCCCCCATTTCAATGCCGTGCAGCTTCAGCACCATCCTTTCGTCTATTTCGCCCCGATAGTCAAAAAGGAAATCTATGCAGGCTTTCATGTTTTCAACTTCCTTTACATCGCGTTTTCTGGCCTTCCGTGGCACCTTGCCCCTAAGTACGTCGTCCGTTTCATCATACGTCAGGGTGTTTCCCTCTATGGCGTTGGTGTTGAAAATAAAGCTGACAAGCCGTTCGCGTTCTTCCTTCCAAAGGGACTTGCCTATCTTGAATTTTTTAGAGTAGCCTGCCTTTATTTGTTCAATAATTCGGGTTTGCTGCTGGCTGAGGTGCGACTTGATGGCCGGTCCCCTTTCCTCAAGCTTGTAAGGTCTGGTACCGAGATACCTCCTTCTTTTTTTCCATTTGCCCTTTGCCGTCCTCTTTGATTCCGTAAGGTAGTAGTACGTGCGCCCGCTGATAACCTTCTTCTCAATGTAGGCCATAGCCAGTTTAGGGGGCACAGCTTAATAAATTTAGGGGGCACCAAGCATAGTGGTTTTTGCCGAAGAGGTAGTGGCAAAGGCTGTTGGGAATGCGGTCAGTCATCATTTTCCCAGAAAGCCGGACGGACTGATGCGTTCAATAGGGGCTCTCGTTGTCCCCGAGCTTCCTTCTTTCCCTTTCGAAAACCGTAGCCTATAAATAGCCTCGGAAGCCCTATCCTACTTCTTTCCCTTGGCGCAACCGTGAATGCGTGAATGCCCTAGAGCTGTGTTGGAAATGAAAGTCAACCTCATCATCCCTCCTCTCATCAACCAGATGGGCGACCCGTTCGGGAGCGGCGTGCCCTACATGAGCATGGAAGTCCCCTACATCGCCTCTTATTTGCGCCAACAGGGGCATTCCGTGAAAATCGTGGACGGCTACGGGGAAAAACCCTACCAGTACTCCAAAACCAACCAAGGCAAAAACTTCCTCAAGGGACTGACGGAAGAAGAGCTTCTGGCGCGCATTGACAAGGACCCTGCTCCCGACGTTCTCTTCATGTCCTCGAACGCCGGCCTCGTATCGAACTACGGCATCGCCTACTCCTTCCTCATGCAAATCATCCCCAAGCTCAAGCAGCAGTTCAAATGCCCTTTAGTCATCACAGGAAATTTCGCGACCATCCACTTCAAGGACTTTTTGAACAAGGGCGCCGACTACGTGTTGCTGGCGGAATATGAAGTGAGTAGTGGGCAACTGGTTCAAGCTCTTCAACATAACGATATGGAGGCGATTCACCGGATTGACGGCATCGCGTTCATGAAGGACGGCCACATGGTGGTGAGGCCGAAGCAGCACTTCAACGA
>SBBD01000096.1 GCA_005239845.1 archaeon
GTTCTATCCTATTTGGTGGGGAGAGTCACCATCCTGCGGCTCTATCCGTTCTCTTTGCGTGAATTTTTGTCTGCAAAGGGCCAGCGGGAATGGACGGAGGCCATCCTGCAGCGGTTGGTCTGGGAGCACGCAACGTATGGGGGATACCCGAAAGTAGTGCTTTCCGAAGGGCTTGAAATGAAGCGCGTACTGCTCGGCGACTTGTACGAGACGATGCTTTTGAAGGACGTCGCCCGCACTTTTTCCATCATGGACTTGAAGTCGCTGGAAGAACTGGTAAGACGCTTGGCGTTCCACGCGGGAGGCATCTTGTCTTACGGAAGCCTTTGCGCCGATTTGAAGCTCTCGTTTCAGACACTCAAAAAATACTTGGATGCACTGGAAAAAAGTTATTTGATTATTCGAGTTTCCCCCTACTTTTCGAACCGGAGCAAGGAACTCGTTAAACAGCCGAAAGTGTACTTTGTCGATGCGAGCTTGCGGAATGCCGCCCTCCGCACGTTTCCTTCGGAACTGGACGGAAAGACGTTTGAAAATTATGTACTGACGGAATTGCTGAAGGCCGGTTACGCGCCTAAATTCTGGCGGACGAAAGCGAAGGCGGAAGTGGACTTCATCATTGAAAAAAACGGTTCCCTCGTTCCCATAGAAGTAAAGTTGGCCGCTGAACCCGGCAAGACGGAAGCAAGCCTGCATTCTTTTATCCAGTCTTATGCGCCGAAACAGGCCATCGTTGTCTCTTTTCGAGGCCAACAGGGACACGTAGTGGAAAAAGGATGCCGTGTTGACTTTACGGACGTGCCCGGAATGCTTGACCTCCTAAAATGACGTGTGCTTTCAGGGAGTTACTACCTACCAATCCCTGCTTAACACAAGGCCTCCCGTTTGCATAACGGGAACGCGACTAATCGCATGGTTTGTCAATCCCAGGTTCCACGCAATCGCCATTTGGGGAGCAAGGCGGCGGGTGTTGAGCTTGGCCCCCCTGGTTAACTTCCAGGGAAGTAGCTGCAGGACATTAACGTCGTACTTCGTATTTGTTCACCTGCACAATGGAGCTATAGATAAGTTTATTAATGTTAAGTTCATATATTATCTTCATGTACAAGGTTGAAGTGGTTCATTATCCGAGGCTGGACACCATCTTGATGGTGGAGGACACCATCCGAAACACGAAAAAGGAGCTGACGCGCACGGCGCTTTACCGCGCACTGGAAGGCCGCGTCATGTACCAGACGCTGAAAGTCATCCTGGAGTACTTGGAACAATCGCACAAAATCATTTTTTCGAACAGTAAGATCGTGTGGATCTTCTCGAATGAGAAACTGGACGCGGCGGTGGCCAAGGGGCGAAAATACTGAATAGAATACCGCGTCATAGGCATTCCCGAGTTTGACGCGCAGTATGAAGCGCTCAAGAAGTCTGCCGAGCAAGGCAACGGGGCCAGCCAAGTCCTGTTGAAGAAGCTGGACAAGGCCATCCGGAAGCTCAAGTACAACTATCGTTCTGGAGAGCATATTTCGCGCGACCGCATTCCTGCCTATTACAAACTGCGGTATGGCGTAGAAAACTTGTGGAAATTGAATATTGACCCAAACTACCGCCTCATTTACACGGTGCGCGGCACGGAAGTGAAGTCATGTCGGTTGTATTGGAATTCTTTGACCACAAGGCGTACAACAAGCGGTTCGGGTACAAAACGTAGCGTTACTTCAGCCCAACACCGCTTTCTTCTTGCACATTAAAAACACGGCAGCATTCTCGGGCAGTTGCTTTTCTTCTCCGGCCTGCAAACTGAAAGGCTGCCCCTGCAAATCGAAAGAAACGGCTTCAGAGGCCTTTACCTTCACCATTGCCGTATCCGAAAAGGCAAGGGCTTGTCTTAGGGGATCGAAACTTACGAGTTCCTTCAAAGGCATCTTCTTGGCAATAAAACCAGTATCTCCATGTATTGAATCTGGGAGGCGGATGAGGCGAGCCATATCATACGAGACCTTCTCGTCCACCTTCACGCTCTTGAGCGCAAGAGTTCGGGTCATCAACTCCTTCCACGTGGCCTCCAAACCCTTCAAAAGGTCCCAGTTTCCTTCCGCCATCTTCTTCAAGGCGGCCTCCTTGTTCTCCAGAATGAATTTCGCCTGCCCCCGTGTAAGCCCCTCTTTCCGCATGCGTTCCACGTCCCCCTGCTCAATCAGCTCCTTCACCTTCCTGTACAACTTTCCCTTCCAGCCTCTTGAGGAAGCGTCAGGACCACGCAGCACCTGAACCGCCCTCCCCGCGTGCGTGCGCATGGGCACCTTCAAGAACACCTTATGCAAATCAAGGCCGCTGGCAGTCACATAATTGGAAAGCTGCTTCCTCGCTTCTTGCGAAAGCTGCCTTACCGCCTCGCTGTCCACGTGCACGTGGTACCCCTTCTGGCCTGAAAAGTTGGCGCTCACTTCCTTTTCCGAAAACCCGAAGTCCTTGAGCAGGAATTCCTCAATGAGAGTGACGGTCTCGTCACGCACGCGTTCGAGACAATAAGGACAGGCCAGCGGATTGTGCCCTTCGTGCTCGTAGCCGGCATCCAAGTCGAAGATGAGTTCCGCTCCCGTAAACTCTTTCTTTTCCATGGGCTGCGCTGCCGGGTAGCGGTAGAACGCGGCCGAATAA
>SBBD01000161.1 GCA_005239845.1 archaeon
ATCTCCGCTGCCATGCCTGGAGCGAAAAATGCCTTGCCCGTCTCAAGGCGTTCCTTTTAACGTCGACCACATCCTCCCCAAAGGCGTAGTGCAGCATGGCCATCAGCGAAGGGACGTTGGGAGAGAAAAGAAAGCCATCTTTTTTATGGGTTATGATGTCCGGGATGCCCCCCACCCTGCTGGCCAGCACGGTTTTCCCGCAGGCCATGGCCTCCAGAACCGCCAGCGACGTGCCCTCAACGCCTCTGCTGGGAACCACCACCACGTCCGCCTGGTTGTAGAGCCTCGGCAAATCGGTATAATGGTCCTGGTGCCCCAAAAATTTTATGCTTGGGTTCTTTTCCGCATGCCTTCTTACCAATCCTTCCAAGGGACCCGTGCCTGCAACCCACAACTCCACGTCTTTGCGGTGCAGCCTTTCAAAGGCCTCCAGCATCAAGTCAATTCCCCTGTTTTTCGTCAGGTTACGCGGCAGCAAGATGACTTTGTTGGGGGTGGTTCTCCTCACTTTCAGGGGCTTGAACCTCTTCAAGTCCACGTAGTTGGGGATAACCGTTATTTTTCCAGCGTGTCTCGGACTCACGTGTTCCGCGTACCGCTTCAACACCGTGTCCACGGAAACGATTTTTTTGCAGCGTTCCAACGCGAAACGGATGAGGAACTTGAAGAAGGCATTCCGGCTCTTCCACTGGGCGTACTGCAAGGGATCCGCGCCCTCGAACGGCACGTCCCACGACACCCCGTGGAAGGTGGCCGTGTTTTCTGCAGAGGCGAGCGGGTAGGCGTGGTTGGCGTCATGCAGGTGCACATGGCCCGCATCCTTCGGAACGGCGTGCCGCCAATTCCAGTTGAAGAAATAGCGCCCCCGCGATTTTACTTGGATTACAGGAATTCGGTCGAATTCGAAATGGGCCGCTTCCCTGCCGCCCTGCACGACCGTGGTTTCATGCCCTTCCTTTTGCAGGAGCTTGCACAAGTCGTGCAGGTACACTTCGCCTCCGCCGATGAGCTGCCTGCCGCTTACGCGGAACCCGTCCGCTGTTCCCGCAAAACTGTAGTTCACGAAGCAAAGATGCATGTTGAAGCCGACCTGCTGACTGGCATACCCAACCCTCAACGCTAGTTTTTAGCTTCCATTTTCTCCAAGATATCCACGATGCGCTTGCCTGCATCTCCTTTCCCATACAAATGCTTTTGGCTTGGGCGGAAGGAACGAACAAAGCTTTCCAAGTCGAATTCGAACCCCAGCAAGGCATAGCCATGCTCCACGCTCTCGAAGCGCTCCGTCTTACTGCGGAAAATCACGAGAGGCTTTTGCAGGAAAGCGCACTCCTCCGCAAGTCCCCCTGAATCGCTGACCACGGCCTTGCACTCCGCCAGCAACGGCAAAAACGTTTCGTAGGGAAGCACGGGCAGGATACGGCAGTGCTGCTCCACCGTTTCCAACAAACCATACTCTTGCAGCCTTCTTCCCGTATTTTGGGAAAGCACGAACACGATAGGGAAACGCTTGGAAAGCTGTTCGATCTTTTCCACGAGCCGCTTCATACGGGTCCGGTTATTGATGTTTTCTTGCCTATGGATGGAAAAAAGCAGGAAGCCCTTGTCCTTGACCTTCAGCTTCCTTTCCTTGATGGAGTCCACGACGGTATTGCCCACCAAATGAGTGGAACGGGCGGGAGTAACCTGTGCGGCCCTTCTTGTAGGAGCAAAATGGACATGGGAGAGCCTGTCTGCAATAACGCGGCTGATTTCTTCCGGGAAAGGCTCCCAGACGTCATACGTACGCAAGCCGCTCTCCACGTGGCAAACCGTAGTCCCTCTCGTCAGCCTACTGGCCACCGCCCCAACCGTGGTGGACATGGTGTCGCCCTGCACCATCACAATGCACCCTTTCACGAGGCGCCGGATGGGCTGGAAGTGCTTGGCAAGAAACAGGAGACCTTCGAGGGGAGAATTGAAAGCGCCACTCGTGCCCTTGGGGGGCTGGAGTTCCGTGAAGTTCTTGAAATGAAACTCCTGCAGGTCGTGCTGGCCCGTGGAAATCACGCGGTAGGCGAGCCTGCGGCGCTCGAGCTCTTTCACGATGGGCAGAATCTTGATGGCTTCCGCACGCGTGCCTAGAACGAATGCCACGGGGCGCATGGAACGGTTCAGCCTGCCAATTGGTAGAGGGAAACGCGATTGTACGAGTACTCGAGGCGGCCGTGCTTTTTAAGCAGTTCGTCCATGAACGCGGCCTGCCGGCCTCCCCGCGCATCCGCGCTCAAGCCGTTGTTTTCGTTTGCCAACACGTGCGTGAACCCTTCCGCCTTTAGGCGCAAGTACAATGCTTCGTCGTCCTCAAACTTCCCAAAGTCCCACGTGATGAAGTACTGGTACGGGACGTCGGAATAGTAGCCCTGGATGTCCTTGAAGAAGAAAATCCTGCTTTCAGGAGGAAGGTTGCGGTTGGCCCACTGCAGGGTTCCATAGTTGCTTTGGGTCCGCAACAGGTAGGATTCCTGCGACTCCAAGCCTATAGCGACCCCGAGTGCCTGCGCCTTGTAAACGAACGTGAAAAGCACGACAAAAAGGAGCATCCCCAGCAGAGAGGCCTTCAGCACCAAACCCAGCCGCCCCGATTTTTGTAACACATCATACGCGTAAGCGGCCGGAGTGGAAAGCAGCGCCAGCGCCGGCAGGTAGAACCGCGCGTCCTGGAAGTTCAGGAACCACAGCGCCGTAAAACCGAATACCCACAAAAACAATTTGCGGAAATCGGAAAGCCAACGAGGCACGAAAAATAAGAGGGGCAGGAACGCAAGGAACAAGGGGCTCAGCACGCCGTTGAACTTCGCCCCAAGAAATGTGAGCGTGAACGGCAAGAGCAGAAAATCAATTACACCATGTCCAGCACCCGCCTGCGAAGAAACCGCTAATTCGCCTAGCGTCGCCGTAAAGTATTCCGTACCCGCTGAAGAAATGCCGAGGAATTTATAGAATCCGAAATAAAGGGGCCACGTGGGATTGCCCGTCCAGAGGAAGGTCTTAAGATACCACGGCAGGAAAAACAAGGAAGAAACCGCTCCAAAAACGGCAAGGGATTTCAAGCGATGGACAAAGGCGGGCCGGGAAGGAGAGCGCACGAGCTTGTAGAGTAATGCAAGGACCGCCAATAGGACCACGAACCCTCCAAGCGTTTTCACGGCCGCGGAAAAGCCGGCGAAGATGGCCAAGAGCAGCAGCCAGTCGTTGGACTCGTGCTTCCACCATTGCAGCAACGCGAAGAAGGAGAGCAGCTCAAAGAAAGCCAGCGGGACATCCACGTAACCCGTGCCCCAAAACGCTTGCACCAGTGGCATTGCGCTGAAGAGCAGGACGGCCACGAAAGGCAAGGAAGTGGAAGCGTTCGGAACCATTTGTTTTGCAACCGAGTAGATGGCCAATAACAAAAGCAAACCCACTGCAAAGGATAGGAGTTTGGCCAAAATGACGGAGTATAAGAGAAAGGCCCACGCGTGCAGCATTTCCATTCCCATGGGCCAGTTCGCGTGCGGAAACGGCAGAAAAACGAAGCCCCCATTTTGCACGTAGGTTTTGGGGACGGCGAAGTGGTAGACCAGCGAGTCCCAGTCCTTCGGGCCGGGCTCCGCGGAAGAAGGGGGAGCCAGCGCGGCAAGGAACTGGATAAAAACGAGGGAAAGAAAGAGCAAGGAAACGGTTCCCGTAAAAGGACTTTTGAACTGTCTCCTGAAAAACGAAATGCATGAAGCCACCTGCACTTTAATGAAACCCACATTGTTCGAAAAATCAGGCAGCGCCAGGAGGAGCAGCACGAGAAGCAGTGCCCATGCCACGATGGGCTGTAATAAATGGGCGGCAGAAAGTGCGAACATCAACGAGGAAACGAACGCTAGCCCCAACCCGGCAGAAAAGGTGATTTTCTGGAGGGGCTGCAGGTCGAGGGAGCGCAACAAACGGTTGCCGAAAGCGAACAGGACGTACAAGACAACAACGGCCAACGGGAGGGATAGGGAAACGAGTGCGAAAAGAGGGAGAGACACTGGGATGGAAGGCAAGGCCACTGGTTTTCACCGCAAGAACGAGGAAAGGAGCGAGGAGAGGAAGGAAGCATGGCGCGAGCTGAGGAAATAGCTGGAAAGGAAGAAGGCGACGAACACGAAGGCCACCCATGCCGCCAATGACAGCTCCTGCGAGCGCTTTTTCATTTTTATTTTAGTAGAAGCCTGGGCCGCCTGCTTCGAGTGCATTATTGGTTTCATGCAAGGAGTTCTCCAAAAGCCCATTTAAGGCTTGGCTTTCCCCCAAGGGAAAAAAAAGGCAAGCAACCACGTGGCTTCACCCGGGTGGACGAACAGCGAGCGCCTTCAGCCGCCGAGCAACAAGCGGGAATACGTGTCCAGCACGCGGTAAGCCGTCATCTCGTACTTCGTGTTGAAGCGGTGAGAAAACACGTTCGCAAAACTTTTGATGGAGGCGATAGGGCGATGGGCAAACTTTCGAGCGAAAAACATCACATACCACTTCAGCCTCCTCTTTGCCAGTTTGTGGTAATCCTTGCGCCACTCGGGGGAAAAGCTCAGTTGTTCGTAGTTCTCGTAATACCACGATTCTTCCGTGGAGGCAGGGGCGCCCGGAACGGGAGTCATGATGAACAACGTCACTTCGTCCAGGCCGGCATCCGCCAATTGTTCAATGTACTTTTCCGTGAGCTGCACGTCCTCCTCCGTCTCGCCCGGGTAGCCCAAAACAAAACAGGCCTGCGAGTAGATGCCGAGGCGGCGCATGGTCTTCACGCGCTCCAGCGCATAGTTGTGGTCGAACATCTTGTCCATGATTTTCAGGAGCCTTGGAGAGCCTGTCTCGGGGGAAATGGAGAAGTAGTTGAACCCTGCTTTCGCCATCCATTCGAGTGCGTCGTCGTCGTAGGTCTCCACCTTCGTGCCTGCCGCAAACTTGAGAGTAACCTTCAGGCCCCGATTTATGATTTCCTTGCTCAATTCAACGAAGCGCGCCTTCAGCACGGTAGGGTTCATGTCCTCTATCTGGAAATCGCGGACGCCAAACGTCTTCACATGGTGCTCAATCTCATCGGCCACGTTCTTCGCGCTCCTGTATTTCCATTGCCTGCCCCAGATTCCTGGCACGAAACAGAATTTGCACCCCAGCGGACACCCCCTGGAAGTGAGCAGGGGCAGGTATTTGCCTTGGAAGGGGCCGTGGGAATAGCCGAGCTTCCAGTAATTCTCCAGGGGCATCAAGTCAAA
>SBBD01000134.1 GCA_005239845.1 archaeon
CAAGGAAACCACCAAATTCAACACGCCGGCGCCCAGTTTTCCCCAAAAACCAATTGGCGTCACGTCCCCGTCTGTCCCTAAACCACGCACTCCGCCGGCGACCACCGTGGCCACGGCCAGAATGACGCTGCCCAGCACGATTCCCACAGCGTAATTCCCCTTGCGCAGCTCTTGCGCCTCGTCAATTCTCGTGGTGAACTGGTCGAACAAGCGGATGGCCAGGTACTGCGCTAGCACCGCAAACACAATTCCCGCAACCAGCTTAACCAACTGTAAAAGGATGCCTTCCATGACCCGCCACCCCGCAAGACGAGAACAGCCCGTTCTATATAAACATTATTTTCCAAACGGTTCCCTGCGCCTCCTCACCCTGCCCCCTACGCTTCTTAATTTCCTTTTTTCAATTCGTCTTTAAGGGGCCCGTAGTCGAGGACACCTCCAGGGGACGTGTCCCCTACTCGTGACACGCAGAACCCGCAGTTCTGCTATCCACCTAAACCCCCTCTGGTTTAGTGCGGTCGCCTCTACCCCTCGTATTACGCTTATTAATTTCTTTTCTTCATTCTGTATTTCAGGGGCCCGTAGTCGAGTGGTTAAGACGCCTGTCTTACCGGGGGCCGAACCCGCAGTTCTGCCGCCGAGAAAACACAGGAGATCAGGAGTTCGATTCTCCTCGGGCCCATTTTTTTCTGCTTGCGTTCGTTATCCCAACGTCAAAATCCTTTAATACTCGGTTTCCGTTCGGAATTTCATGCTTGCTTTCTTCCCTCGAAATCCCGAAAGCGCCAGAAGGGGGTTTATCGCCGCCCCCTTGCTCGGAACGCTCCTCTTCCTCATTTGCCTGATGTTGATCGTGGCCCTGAGCCGTTCCGAAGCCTCGCGTGTCGATGAAATCGTTTCCAATGCCTACCACAACCGCCTCATCTCCCTCGTGGAAATCTTCCGTTCGGACTTGGGGGCGAACTTCAATTTGGGGCTGCAGCGCACCATCGAGTACGGCCTCACTTCCCAGTGCTGGTTCAATTTTGCTCCCATCAGCACCGAACACGAGGCCTCGCCGTACTCCGACTACACGGTATACGTTGACCTTAACAAAGATGGCTCTATTTCGGATGCAGACGTGGCGGAACTAGACCAAACATTCGGCGCCCCAGATAACGCCATTAATGAAACGGAAGAGCGCTACCATGCGTGCAGGCGAATGAAGGAGCTCGTCAGGCAAGTCGTATGCCCGGCCACTTCCGGCTTAGGCGGGCTGCCCTCCTGGGTGGATTCGTTCAAGGACCCCGTTACGTTTGAGGGAGTTCAGTTCACGTTAGCCAACCCCGACGTCATTCCCGCCTTCCGAGGAGCCGCTTCAGGTCCGAGCATTTGCTCCCGTCTTGCCGAACGCAGCTCGTTCGACTGCAAGAACTTTGCCACCAACGCCGCCAGTCCTTATCTGTGCTGCAAGGAAGTGGATGAATATGGGGAATGCGCGGATACGGACGGAGACGGCGTGAGTTCTGGCGACCCCGACGAGTATGTTCCTGGCGCCTGCGCCAACGGAGACTTCCTCGTCCCTATCGACGTCACCGCAGCTGACGTGTTCCCCTACTTGCCGCGCCTCGAGGCCAGCGACACGGCCGGAAACAAGATCCGCACTGGCGCCATTTCCGACGAGAACTTCCAAGCCCCGGTCGCCTACCCTCTTTTCAAGTACTTGGACGCCGCGTTCGTCTTCAACCGCTTTCTTGCCTACGGCCCCGACAAGGCCAAGCTGCCTGTTGCCTCGGAAACCGGAGTATTGCGGGGCGTCGTTCCAGGCGCGTGCGAGGGAGAGGCTGGCGCCAACCCGTTCGGCTGCGCCATAGACTCAAGCTTCACTCCACGCCTTCCGGCGAGCGGCGACTATGGTTTGTCTCCCAACACGGTGCAAGTCACAATCCGAAATGACGCGGCGCAAAAGTTTTTTGAGCGAGCCGTCAGACCCGCCTGCACGCAAGTCGCAACGAAGGGCGTCAACACGGCTTTCTGTCCTATTTCAGGTATTGCGTTCGCTTGCGCGACACAACTGGACTACGACAATGACGGCCAATATTGTTCCAGCATTCCTTGCCTATCCCCCGATCCAGACGACCCCTACGTGGTAGCTCCTGCCGGCCTAAACGACTGCCTTACTCAGCCGCTTTCCCCCGAACAAGCCGCGGACCAGTTTGATGTGGCGGGAGTCACGTGCGGCCTGGGCCTTGGCGGCGCCCCCCAATACTATTGCGGCGACATCGATTTCATGGATTCCCAAATCGTTTTTTTCGACTCGGACACCACGGCGCAAGTGGACCCCCTGGTTCCCAACACCTTCTGCTGGCTGGCGAGTTCGAAATACGTCCCGTAACCCGTATGCGTTACGCATGATTGTCTTTTTTGAATCTCGCCCCCTTCATCATTACCCGCGAATAACCAAGCTTCTTGCCGCCACGAGGATTAAAGTGAGCGCGAGTCCTGCCGCAAAATATTTCGCTGCCGCGGTCCAGCTCGCGAACACCGTGTTCTCGCTCCCGAAATCGCGGAGCACGCCCTGCCCCAGCAGTACGGCGCTCTGCGCGGCCAGTATTTCCGGAATGATAAAAACAAAATCGTACGGTGGGCCTCCCGTAGAAAGCATGCTGCCAAACTTAGCCCCCTCGGTTCCTAGCGCAAGGGGCGTGCTCAAGCCAAAAAAGAGCAAGGAAAAGAGAAATACGAAAAAGAAGGCGTTGAGCGGCCCAACCCACTCTCCAGGATTAAACGAATACGGCGGCGTGAATTGAAGGGTTGGTGGGTTTTTGAAGGAAACCGTCTGGGGGTCGAAATTAGTGTACGCCACATACCCCGCCCCGATTACGAGGGCGAGGAACGAGAGGATGAAGATCGCGTTCATGAGCCGCTTACGCTCCCGCGTATTAAATCACTTTCGCTTGCGGGTAAAAAAATGGAAAACGCGTTGTTCGGGAAGAGCAGCATGGCCGCATCGAGTACGGGGTTTTTACTTTAACATTCAATACGCGAGTTCTTTCAAGCGCTTCTTGATCTCGTCCAGCCCCAGCTTCGTGACGAGGAGCGGGATGCCCTCGCTTTCCGCAATTTTTACTGCGAGCTTGTCCACTTCCGCGATGTTGTGTAGCACGATAACGGCGGGTTTGATCGGCGTTACGCGCACGGCGATCATGGGGCTCCTTCCCGTGGAGACGTGCAAGAACACGAGCGCCCTCTCGGAGGTGCCGCTGTAGATCTTGATGAAGCTCTCGTACGGCAGTTCCAAAATCATCTTGATGCTGTCCAAAATGGTGCAGCCGAAAATGTTTCGCTGTTCCAACTTGTCCCCGCACGCGATGGCCTTGGCCTCCAGCAGCTTCGAGAATTCTTTCGCGTTGAACGGCTTCAGGAAGTCGATGGCCTCGTAAAGGGCCTTCGCGTCCTCGACTTCCCGGAACTTTTTCGTGACTTCTCCGCCCTTTTGTCCGTCGATTTCAAACAACGCGTCCACAAACCGTCTTACAACAGCAATTCCCGGGCTCTTGCGCCGGTTGCTTTCATAGTCGCTGATGGTGGAAGGGGAAATCTTCAGGAACTGCGAGAGTTCCGTCTGCGACGTGTTGAACACTTCCCGCCATTTCTTCATGGTGCTTCCGGGATCCTTCGAGAGCGCGATTTCCCCCGCGATCTTGACCTTTAAACTCTCCATAACTCTTTTTTCCCTCCTTCCGGTTTTCTTTGCTTCTCTTTCCCCCAACCCATTAATTAACCTTGCCGTTTGTCGAAAAGGGGTTCGTCAGGCGTGCATTTGTTTTTATCATTTGCCGGCGTGCGGTTTCAAAAACACACCTTTTTAAGTCCCCCCAGCGTGTAGTGGTGCGCCTATGCGCCGCTTCTTGTTATTTGTCGTCCTGTCGTTTGTTTTTGCGGTTGCCCACGGGGAAGAGGAAGCGGCTTCGCCGCCAACCTATCTACCAATAGATCCCTTTCCCCTCGCGCTTTACGTATTCGCCCTCGTTTTATTCGTGGTTGCCGCATCGCTGCTTTTTCCTTCATTGCTTACCCCTTCCCGAAAAAAGATGGCTTTCTTAGCCATTGCCGTTCCTGTGGGCGCCGTCACACTCTATTTGGCCGCCTCCACCGTTTACCTCAACCTCACTTCGGAAAGCGGAGGCCCGGTGCACTGGCACGCGGATTTCGAGATATGGCTCTGCGGAGAAAAGGCGCAGCTCCCCCACGCGGATTTGCCTGCCAACTATGTGGGCACTCCCGTGCTGCATTACCACGACGACAACCGCATTCACGTGGAAGGAGTCGTCGTCAAGAAGGAGGATATTGCCTTGCACCGCTTCTTCGAAGCCATTGGGGGCGAGCTTAGTGGCACGTCGATTACGGTGCCCTTGGAAGGAGACCGCCAGGTGGCCTATTCGAATGGGAATGTCTGCCCTAACGGCCGGCCTGGCCGCCTCAAACTGTTCGTCAAAAACCATGAGACGGGAACGTTTTACGAAGAGCCCGCGCTCGAGGATTACGTCATAAAACCGCATTTTGAGGTTCCTCCGGGAGACTATTTGAAAATTGTTTTCGAGTGAGCAAAATGGTTGTTGAAGCTTCCCTGCCGACGCTGGCTACCGTGGTCATAACCGCGGCCATTGATTCCATCAATCCTTGCGCCATCGGCGTCCTCATTCTTCTCGTCTCCACGATTATTGCTACCCAGCAAAAACGCCAACGGATGCTCACGCTCGGCTTGGTGTACATTGCCGCGGTTTACGTTACGTACCTGCTTGCAGGGCTAGGCCTCTTGTTCTTTCTTACCCAAATCCCGCAAGCCATTGCCGAATACATTTCCATCGTCGTTGGGGCCATCGTAGTCTTGGCAGGCCTTGTGGAAATCAAGGACTTCTACTGGTACGGCGAAGGCTTTTCCCTCGCCATTCCCCCGGAAATGGCGAAACGCATCCACCGCTACGCCAAAAACCTGACGGTGCCCGGCGTCGCGTTTCTCGGCGTTTTCGTTGCCGGCGTCGAACTGCCTTGCACCGGCGCCCCCTATCTCGCCATTTTGCTCGTCTTGAAGCAAAGCTTCGACTTCACCGCCTTCCTCCTGCTCCTCCTGTACAACGTCATCTTCGTGCTTCCACTCCTCCTCGTTTTGCTGCTCGCCTACTTCGGCATGAAGGTTACGGAACTCAAGATGTGGAAGGAACGCAACCGCCCCTATATGCGGCTCCTGACGGGGCTCTTGCTCATCGCGTTGGGGTGGCTCCTCATTTTCATCGCGAACGGCACGATTAACTTGGGTTGATTTTATGGTCTATATCCTCCGTACTGCACGGCCGCCTTTGGTCTTAGGGGGGTGTGCAACGGGTCGAGAGGGGTGACGCGTATGCATGTCGTGAAGCGCAAAGGGCACAACGAAACGTTCGACGTGAAAAAAGTGTACGCGAGCGTCTACTGGGCGTCCCGCAGCGCCCACGTGGGCGAGCAAGAGGCGGAAAAGCTGGCGGAAGCCGTTTCAAAAAAACTGAATGCGTGGATTCGAGGCAAAAAGGTCGTGGGTTCCAAAGACATTTTTAGGCAGGTGTGCGTGGAACTTGCCAAGCGGAACGCGGATGCCGTGTACATGTACCGCACGCACTTGGACGTTTCGTAAGCCAAAGAACCAACGGCCTTCACACGACCAATTGTTTTTTCTATACCGTAGTCGTCCGTGTTGGTTGTAGCCTTTTTTTACG
>SBBD01000081.1 GCA_005239845.1 archaeon
CGACGAGGACTGCAAACGGCTCGCCGTCCAGGTGCTTGCGGGCGGCGTAGATGGCGTCGGGCATCCCGAAGGGATGCTTCTGCCTGACGTAGTGGACGTCGATGAGCTCGCCGATGTCCTGCACGAGCTTGAGCTTCTCGCGGTCTCCTTTTTTCTCGAGCATCTGCTCAAGCTCGATGTTTCGGTCGAAGTAGTCCTCTATCGCGTACTTGTTCCTGCCCGTCACGATGACGACATCATTGATGCCGCTCGCGATGGCCTCCTCGATCACGTACTGGATTACGGGCTTGTCGATGATGGGCAGCATTTCCTTTGGCAACGCCTTCGTCACGGGAAGGAAGCGCGTACCGAAGCCTGCTGCAGGGATGACTGCTTTTCTGACTTTCATGGACTCGCCCTGGAAGGACCGTCGACGTTGGAAGCCTGCACGAAAATAAACTTCAAAGCGGTGCTTAAAAAGATGCTATGCCCGCGCTTTTTTTCCCCGTCCCGTGCATTTCATGAGTGGGCTTTTCGCGCCAATGGTAAAACCTCGCCTCAACGCCCGATGCCCAGGCTGGCCCCGTCACGATGGCCACCCGACTTACGGAAGCGCTCATATGCTCGCGTCCCCCTACTCATTTCAGCAGCAACAGCCTAATGAACCCCAACTTTTCAACTAACACGCCCGGCAGTTCGGGTAAATGGCCTTGTACGAGCCAGTACGACAGCACTTCGAGAAACCCCGGAAAGTGCCCCCAGTCGATTGGAAACACGAAAAGGAACATGAGAAAACCGTACGCCCCCAAAACCCACGATGCCTTGTTCCACTCCTTTCCCTCCTGCAAGAGGGCGGCAACTCCTATTACCGTTATCGGGAAGAGCGCTGCGAAATACCGGTTGCTGTACGAGAACCCCGTCGTGCCCTCGAAAAAGCTTGCTGTCGTGTAAAACATCAGCGCCACAATTCCAAGCAAGACCCACTTCCGTTCGTCCTTCAGGAACCATAGGCCCACGAATCCCAATAAGACTAAGGGAGTCCACCACAGCAAGCCTGGAGGATTGCCTCCTAGGGAAAACAGCACGCGGTCCAAAAAGAACGGCACGAACGAAAAGTTTTTCGCGTCATATCCGGGATTCGACGTGTATCCCGTAGCAAAAGGGCTCCCGAACTGCACTTGGAAATACAGCATAATCGCGAGCGCAAAGGGAAGACCCCCCAATACCATGTCTCGTGCTTTCTTCCATTCCTTCTTCCACGCGAAATACCCCAGAAAGGGAAGGAAGAAGAACGCGGACGTGAACCGCACGAGCGTCATCAGGCCCATCATCAACCCGAGCTGCCAAACCGGTCTTTCCTTCCAGAAAAAGTAGAGGGCCACCGCCAGGATGCCGGCTTCCGCCGCATGCGTGTACGTCAGGTCGTAGGAGGCATACCGTATCATCGGTGAGCCGAAGAAGGCGAGCGCCAACGCCACGCCGCCCTGCTTGAGCCCCAATTGCCTGCACAGCAGCAGCGACGCCACGAGTGCGACGATGGCCAAGACCAGCGAAGTAAGCGCCATGCTCGCTTGGTGAATCAAAATGTCGCCCCTTTCCTGGAGAAAGAACTCGTCCTGCACGTGAAATAGGCTAACGTCATCCAGCACGAGGGAGACGGCATAAGCAGGCGCGCTCAACAGCGGCAATCCAGGGGCATACTGCGAGGCATACGTTCCCGTGGCCTTCACAAAAAACACTTCTTCCCCTCCGGCCACTTCATTGTACCGCAATTGGTTGGAAAGGTTGAGCGTGTGGTCCCGCACCGCGCCCTCGAGAATGACGTAATAGCCAAAACCGTCTCCTGCAACGACGGGCTTGAAGAACAACAAAATGAACAAGCCGATGGCTCCCAGGGCCATCCATTCCTGTTTTGAGAACGTTCCCCTCCAGTCTTTTTTTCCCGCTTGCATGCCTCCTTCTCCCATCCGTATCTTTTTATATAAGCAAAAACCCCATTTTATTTACCTTCGCTTCCTTGACTGTTCAAGAGGAATCGTTTTCCCATGGACTGGCGCGAACTCAAGCACCGCTTTTTCGCCCTATTTCTTGTCCCCATCGCCCTTTACGGTCCGTGGAGCTTTTTGCGCGTGTGGGCGAACAAGCTTCGAGGGGTCACCATCGGGAAAAACGTGTGGATTGGATACGACGCCTTCATAGACCAGCCTCCGGACGTGAAGGAGTCCCTCGTGGAAATCCAGGACGGCGTAGGTATCGGATTTCGGAACGCCATTTTCGGGCACGACTCTTCTCCCAAATGGAGGGGCGAGTCCATCGCTTTCAAGAAGGTCGTTATAGAGAAGAACGTCTACCTCGGGGCAAACGTGACCATCATGCCGGGCGTACGCATCGGGGAAAGCGCTGTCGTGGGCGCCTGCTCGCTCGTCACAAAAGATGTTCCGCCGTTCACGGTCGTCGTGGGCGTGCCGGCAAGGCCCATCAAGAAGCTCGTGCAGCGCGAAGACGGCAGCTGGGACTTCGAAGTGCTAAAATAGCCCTGTCTACACTTCTCCATGTTGGCTGGTTTAGTCCTTCGGCTAATTGTAAAGTTTAACGACTGACCGACTTTATACTCCTCATTTCCGCGACAAACTCTTCCCTCTAGGCATAAAAGTGCCTATTCAAAATAAGCGCATGTTTTACCTCAAGTTTCAATTGCTAAAATCTTGGGTTATGGACGCCCTTAGTTCTTGAGGTTACAGGAGCGTCCCCACTTCTAGTTACAAGTTTTCGGATTATGGAAAGAGGGACGCCCTCGGTGGCCGAACGCAATTGCTCGTCATGATTGTCCTCGATCAATTGCATTATTTCCGTTCTGTATTTCGCAAGGCCCGACTCTTCAAGGAATTTATCAAGCGCGCCAGAATCAATCTCAAGTTTTGAAAGGCTTATGACGTCAAATACATCTTTCCAGATCTTTGACCTGAAATATTGCAGTTGCGCCGCATCGGCGACCAGCTTAAGTTGTTCATTCCTGCCGAAAATTGCGCCCAGCTTATACGCCAGCAACAACTCCAAAGTCGGCACGTAAACCACTGCTTTTCCGATGCGTTTCGTTACGTTGTGCTTTATCGCCCACGCCCATGGAATCCTGACTTTCGTTCCTTCGATTATTATGAATCGTTTCGCGGACACGGCATCCACAATTATTTCGACTTCCCTGCCCTTGCTTTTCACTATTTTGATCAACTCAACGTCGAAAAGGCTTTTTCGCCTTTCAGCATAGCCATGCGCCGCAAAATACATCGACAGAGTAGCATGTTTTGACCTATCGTCAGGAAACACTACGTCGATGTCCTTTGAACCAAGGCCTCGGGTATAGATATAAGCTGCCCAGCCGCCGACAATTACCGGATAAGTGCCCATCTTTTCGTTGTACCAACTGGCGAGCTCTTCAAGCTCTTTCAGGCTCGGATCCGTTATTTCTGGAGTGTATTTTTCTTTCATTTCACTAACCCCATTCCTTCTTCAGCAGCCTTTCCGCCGCATATGCTTTGTTGTAGCAAAATAGGTCGATGGCCGTCCTCGCTTTGTCGGTTTTCCATTGTCCCTTTTTCACGAGGTCCTCCTCATTCAAATCTTCCTTGAAAAATTCCACCCGAGTTAAGCCCTTTGGAAGATCGGCAAAATCCTCGATTAATTTCTCGTCCAAAGCGTATGCATAAACGACCGGATCGCGGTAATAATCGTCATATGCCTCAAGAGCGGACGTTAAGCACAACGCGCCTTTTCCTTTCAGTAGGGCTATTGCCTCCTTTTTCTTGAGTCCTATTTCGAAAGTTTTTATGGAAACCATTTTCCTATATAGCGGAAACAGCCCGAAAATTGCGGATGGGGCGACTAGGGCGTATGCTCCTTCCCTCTTGGCAACAAACCCACGGGAAACAAACCAGTTGACGACCCTATTGACGAGGCTGAACGTAACTCCCTCTTCGTTGCTTATTTTGTATTGGGTGAAGCGCTTGAGCCTCAGCATCGCCCGAACAACCTTGTAGCTTTCCCTGCTTGTCACTTTCACATATATCACTTTTTATTGATAATATCTATAATTATAGATATATTTAAACCTTGCTACGGTCCCCTAACTTTTATTGCATCAGTCCGTCCG
>SBBD01000175.1 GCA_005239845.1 archaeon
GCTTGCAGCCCCCTGCATCATCTTCATCGATGAAGTCGATGCCATCGCGCCCATCCGCGGGTTTGACGAAGGCAGCAAGGTTACCGAGCGCATGGTCAACGCGCTGCTTACAGAAATGGACGGCTTGCAGAACTTGAAGGACATCGTCGTTATTGGGGCCACGAACCGTGCGGACATTTTGGACCCTGCGTTGCTGCGGCCCGGCCGTTTCGACAAGCTGCTGGAGATTCCCGTTCCCGACGAGGACGCGCGCCTCGCCATCCTCAAGGTGCACACGACGAAAATGCCTTTGGACAAGAGCGTGGACTTGAAGAAAATCGTTTCGCGTACCGAAGGCTATTCGGGAGCCGATTTGGAGGCGTTGTGCAGGGAGGCGGGCATGGAAGCCTTGCGGGAAGACTTGAATTCTTCTTCCGTGCACATGAAGCACTTCGAGAAGTCGCTCAGCGCCGTCCGTCCCACGCTCCTCCAGAAGAAGCGGGAAGAAGCGGGATATAGTTAATCCAGTTTCCCGAGCTTTTCCTCCACTCTTCGGTGCACTTTTTCATAGAGGCTGTTTCCATGTGCGTCCATGATCCCTCAGGGAACCTACGGTTCCCTACTCGGGATACGCAGAACCCTCAGTTCTGCTATCCGCCTAAACTCGGGGTTTAGTGCGGTCGCCTCTCCCTCCCTTATATTAGGCCGGTTATTCGCGGGCAATCATCATTATTTTCGGCTCCAATAGTTTCCGACTTGGTGCTAACGTTGGGATTCCAAATTCTTTCTGACTTTCTTGGAAACATTCTCGTAGAGGCTGTGGCCGTGCGCGTCCATCGTGACTATGAGGGAACCGAATTCGTTGGCTTTCAGGGTCCACAAGGCTTCCGGCATGCCCAAGTCCAGCCACTGCACCTTCTGCACCTGCAGCTGTTCCGCCGCAAGCGCGCCGCTTCCGCCCACCGCGCTCAAGTAGACGCACTTGCCTTTCATGGCCCGCAGCACTTCAAGGCTCATGCCTCCCTTTCCAATGACGGCGCTGATTCCAAAATCGTTGATCATGCTGGGCATCAGGGGGTTCATGCGGCTCGAAGTCGTGGGCCCAGCAGACACGAGATCCCATTTACCCCCTTTCTTTCTCGCCAGGGGTCCGCAATTATAGATGATTGCGTTTTTCAATCCGGGTATGTTCTTCCCATGCTGTCCTTCTTTCAAAATCCTCTGGATGGCTTGGTCCCGCATGGAAAAAATGGTGCCTGAAACCACGACGCGATCCCCTAATTTCAATTGAAGGACGCTTTCGCGCTCCAGAGGCGTGCTCAATTTAGTGTATTTCAATCTTGTCACCGCAAATCCGCGCCGTCGCTTTCCGGTCCGCCCAGCACTGCAGATTAATGGCCACCGGCAGGCTCGCGGTATGGGTTGGTTTTACGGAAACCTTTACCGCGAGCACCGTCGTACTTCCCCCCAGCCCCATCGTCCCTAATTCCAACGCATTAATTTCTTGCAACAATTCCTGCTCAAGCTTGCCTGCCTCTTTGTCCGGATTATTCTCATCCAACGGAAGCAAAAAACTCTTTTTCGCCAGCTTCATGGCTTCCTCGCTTGTGCCCCCGATGCCGATTCCTACTACAAGAGGAGGGCACGCGTTCTTCCCCTTTTCCGCAATAGTTTTGAGAATGAATTTCTTGATGCCTTCCCTTCCATGCGCCGGCGTAAGCATTCCCAGCGAGCTCATGTTCTCGCACCCCGCGCCCTTCGGAATGACGGAAATCTCGAGGCAGTCGTCCTTGGAATATTCATAATTAATGATGGGGTCGTTGCCCATGTTCTTTCGCGTAAGCGGGTTTACGGAGTTTGGACGCAAGGGCACCTTTTCCGTCGCCCTTTTCACACCTTTCCTAATCCCTTCTTCCACTTCCATTCCAAAACTCCTTCCTTTCACGTAAAACGTGAGGGTTCCAGTATCCTGGCACATGGGCACCTTCTTTCCCTTGGCCAGCTCCACGTTCTGGAGGATGATGTGAAGCTGGTCTTTGGCAATCTCGTTCTTTTCCCTCGCGGCCGCCTTCTGCAGAGCATGAACGGCATCTTCCGGCAAGTCCGTCGTCGCTTTCAACAACAGTTTTTCTACAACACGTGCAACTAGCTTGGAGTCCATCCTATCGTTCCTGTCTGCTGTGTGTATCGTTTATGCCGCGTACTTGTTTTTAGGCGGGGTTGACGTACTCCATCCTGAACTGTTTCAGGACGGGCGTCAGCGTCTCGTCCTTCGTGGTTAACGTGAACCGGAACGTTACGTATCTTGCATGGAATGCCAGCGGCTTGTTGTTGGCTACTTCGAACCAGTCCGTCCAGTCCCGGTCAATCTCTGGACGCGGCCCCACGCGGGCCTCCACTTTTATGCTCGTATAGGGCGGCCTTTCCTCGTCCCACGAAATTTTGGAATAGTCCACCAAAAACGTTTCCCCGTCGAAAATGGGCGTGAAAAACGTTCCTTGGGCCACGTACACGATCCTGCCCTCTTGTTCCCGGAACGTGAGGTGGACGCCTTGCGAGTCCACTCCCGCATATTCCCGATTGTATTGCTTGTCCGCCAGCTCTCCCGGAGTGAGCGTGAGTCGCTTGCGTTCCAGTGCCCGTTGCCCCGTGACGGCAAACACGGCAATCCCATCCTCGCCCACGTTGGTTTTCCGTATTCCCACGCTGACCAGTTGCGTCATGGGCTTGGAGGCGTTGATTTCCAGGATGGAAAGCGTTTCCGAGCCGTTTCCATTCCTCCACAGCAACGCGTTTTCGGGAGGCAATCCGTTGTAGTTCCACGCGTTTTGGCCTGAAACCAGTGCCACTTTCTCGGAAGTGGCGTCCCCGTAATGCAAGATGATGTCGGCGAGCGTGCGGTTGACGCGGTCCCCGTACCTTCCCGCGTACGCGACGAATACTTTGGAATAGTACTGGCTTTTCATGGGCACTCTCGCCGTATAAAACTCGGGGTCGGTCGTGGTAATCACATTCCACTTTCCGCTCTCCGCAAAGTCTTTCGGAATCACCAGCGGCACTTTTTTCCACGCGAGGGTATCCGCTTCAAGTTCCTGGTAGAACCCGCCGCTTGTGACTCGGGAAACGAAGGGATTGGAATGGTAGTCCGCGTTCGCCACGCTGCTCAGGTCTGCAGGCGTGTTCACAAAATACTCCTCCAACACGGTAAGGCCGCCTTTGACTGCTTCCACGGTCGGACGGGGTGTCGGCGTCACCGTCACATACACGATTTTTTCGGTGACCGTGACGAGCGGCGTAGGAAGCGGGGTTGAGGTGGCTAGTTCCGTAGGAGCCGGAGTTGCCGCAGGAGTTGGAGTTGCAGGCTGCGGCAGGAAACCGCTCAAGCATCCCCCTAAAACCAATGCCGTAAACAGTAATGCAAGTCCCTCGTTTTTCATGAACTACCCCCCTCCTCATTCTTCTCTTTTGCACTCCTTAAAAACGGTTTCGGAACACAGACGCAAGCAGTCGTGCCAGCGTTCGACCAACCTACTTATATTCTCGTCCCTTGCATTTTTTTCCCATGAAACTCAACAAGCTCTCGAAAGAAGAGGAGCGCGTCCTCCTGCGCAAGGGTACGGAAATGCCTTTTACTGGAGCGTACTGGAACGCGTGGGAAAACGGCGTTTACGTCTGCAGGAGATGCCATGCTCCCCTCTATCATTCGAAGGACAAGTTCGACGCGCGCTGCGGGTGGCCAAGCTTTGACCAAGAAATTCCTGGAGCGGTCAAGCGCCTTCCGGACGCGGACGGGCAGCGCACCGAAATCCTATGCGACCGCTGCGGAGCCCACCTGGGGCACGTTTTCCTGAACGAGGGCTTCACTCCGAAAAATACGAGGCACTGCGTGAACTCCGTTTCCTTGAAATTCATTCCCGCTAAAACGAAGGACGACCCGAGTCCCTTCTCGGAGAAGAAGCGCCTCCAGCAGCAAGCGTCAGGGGAGAAGCAAGAATGATTCAGTCCCTTGTTTTGGGGGGAGGCTGCTTTTGGTGCACGGAAGCCGCTTTTTCCATGCTGAAAGGAACAACGAAAGTCACACCCGGATACGCCGGCGGCACTACCCCGAATCCTTCTTACAAACAAGTGTGTTCCGGCACGACGGGACACGCGGAAGTCGTGAGAGTGGCGTTCGATTCCGCCCAGATTTCGTTGGAAGACCTCCTTGATGTTTTTTTCCTCGTGCACGACCCTACGACGATAAACCGGCAGGGGAACGATGTGGGGGAACAGTACCGTTCCATCATCCTGTTTAATTCTCGCAAGCAAAAACAGGCCATCGAGCGTTTCCTTATTCGCATCCAAAAAGACTTCTCTAACCCCGTTGTTACTGAAGTGAAAAAGTTGGATGCCTTTTTCCCTGCAGAGCAAGAGCATTTGGAATACTATGCGCGCAACCCGGACGCTTCCTACTGCCGCTTCGTCATCTCCCCGAAGCTGGAAAAGCTGAGGAAGAAGCTGGCGCCTGCTGCCTTGAAGAAATAAGTCGCGACACAGTCTTGACGTGCCAAGATTGTCGGCGTTTTCGCGCCGCATTTGGCACGAAAGAATAAATCATCCTTTTGCGACGAGTCGGTTGAGCGGGTTGATGATTCCTTGGCGCTTAAGTTGCTCCATCTTCTTGCGCAGGTTTTCTTCAATCGGGCTTCCGCGGACCTGGGCTTGATACTCTTCGATTACGGCTTCCCAGTCCAGTCCGCTTTGCTGGAGCGTCAGCAAGTCTTCAAAATCTCGCGGGAAAGGCCGGTCGGTGATTGCCTTGAACAAATAAATGTCTTCCTTGGAACCCAGCAGGACCGCAAGCTTCCCGTATCCCGCGAATTTTTCGGCTCGCTTCTTCATGGTCGGGGATAGGTGCAGTCCGTCCATTACTTGTTTGCTGAACAAGTCGAATTGCAACCCGTTTTCATTGATTAGGATGTCTTTGGCCTTAAGCGGTACGTCGTAAGAGCCTGGAAACAGTTCCTTGAACCCAGAATGTATCAGCGCCTTAAACAGGCGCTGTTCTTCTATTTCGTCCGCAAAAAGAAGGTCGGCGTCTTTCGTGGAAGGCTTGAGGTTGCGGAAAGTCATCGCACACCCGCCAATCAGGTACGCCTTCACTTCCCGTTCGAGGTGCTTTCCCGCCTCTCGCAGCGCCTCTTCGATATCCTTCTTGGAAAACTGTTTTTCACTCATACTGTTTCACCAACTCGCCAAACTCATCCCGGCTTGGAAAAATCGGCCCTTCGACCCGCTGGAAATTCTGGATCAGCGGCTCGGGCCACTGTTGGTCGTGGACGAATGCTTCCACGAGCGTGATGCACCGGTCTGCAATGCTTGGAATTCCCCAATCGGCTGCCGATTGCTGGAATGAGAATCGGTCGAATTTTTTCCAGTTTTTTTGCATGACCAGCATGGCGTATGCCGTCTCTCTCGCGCTGGAATTCTTTACCGTCCACGTGAGCGCGTGAACCACCGCCTCTTCCATCGTGGGAGGTCTTGGCTTGTCGGTAAATGCATTGAAGTAATAATCGCGCGCTTCGGTTTGGATTATTTTTATCCCGTGCTCATGAAATACGCTGATGCCGGTGGGCGTCATGAATGCGGGAGGCGTTTGTGGGGTGCGGAAGACCGCGTTGGGCCACCAAGGGTTCAGAATGCCGCGCATTCCAGCGCACCTTTTCCTCAACTCGAATTCAGAGTATGCAGCAACAAACCCGGCTAGATTGGGAAGAAAGATTGCATACTCAGTCGGTTTTGCGCGGCTGACCATCCCTCTGTCAAGTAGTTTTTTCAACGCCCGTCTGGCCGTAATTTCTGGCGTCCGGCTCAGCCTGGAAATCGTCTCGACTGAAACGGGGGGGCGCAGCATTCCTGACAGCACGCGGATGGAGGAACCGGAGAGCACATCCTCCAAGGGAGTTTGCGGATTGGCGGCCTGAAGTTCGCTAAAGGCAATCGCATGAATGACACCCGAAAACCTAACGTGTTTACGTTTCCCGTCCCGTTCAATTTCGATGAAGCCTTTGGCTTGAAGGCTTGCGGTCGCGCGCGAAACGGCGGCAACTGAAATGTTCATCTTGGCGGCGCAAGCCGTCATAGTGAGCGCAGGCGAGTGGGAGCCGGAAGTGGCGGCAAGCATGCGCAAGAGGACCAGCTCGCGTTTTCCAAGCCCGAAATTCATATATCTTTTATGTTAAATGATATATAAATAACTTGCTGTTTATGATTAATCTAGCGAATGGCGTAAAGCCTCAAACCGTTGGCTTGAGGCCCCAAACTTGAAAACATTAGAGCGCCGAATTTGGTGCGAAAGTATTAATCAACCTTTTTGCTTCAAATAGTTGGCACCTCTTCTATAGCTTCATTTTCCGCAGCGTTTCATAGGCTTCGTCGCGGTTCTGGTAAAGAACCAACAAAATCTTGTTTTCTTTTTTCTTGACCTGCCAAATCAGCCTTCGCATCGTCGTGCGCTTGGAGAACACGTTGGCGTGGTGTTCCATGGGCTTTCCGCCCTCGGGCTGTTGGGCGATTTTTTCAAGCAGCGCCTTGAGCATCTTGCGTTCGTTTCCGTCGAGCTTTTTAACGTCCTTGTCGAAGACGGACGTGGATTCGAACTCCATTCTCAATCCAGCTCGCTTGGCTTGAATTTCCGGGTCTTTATCTTGCCGGACTCGACACCTTCCAGTATCTTACCGGTCACTTCATCAAAGGCCTTTTCATCCGAGAGGTTGTGGTCTTGGTCGAACTGGTAGAGTGCCAATCGGATGGCTTCCGTCTTGGTTTTTGCGTAGCCGAGCCGGATCATCGCGTCTACCACGCTTCCTGGGTATCCCGTCAATTCGATGTTCGCGTTAGGCATGGAAACCACCCATTTTGCTTAATCTTATGCTTTTCTTACGAATTTAATAAGAATATACTAAGAAAAGCATTTAAAGCTTCGTTTCCATGGCAAGCCCAAGCCGTTGGCTAGACTCCCCAAATTGTTTGCACTGTCGTGCCGAATTTGGCACGAAATTATAACATAACCTTTGGCTTCGAAAAACCTGTTTAAATTACTAAGGCTCCAAAAAAATTGCGTCCTATAAAACGTCTGTCGATTACGGTGAGATGTCCTAATAGCTAGTACTTGGCTCGTTTAGTTTACTCTTTTATTCCTAAGGAGCCATAGTTGGTAACTAGCGCGAAAAGAGTGTCTCCGAAGCGGTTATCTTCTGCATATTCCTTTGAGTAGATTATCTTCTTGACGTACTCTTTCGTTGCTTTCTTAGAGTTCTCTACGGCAACTTGAGGCGTTTTTCCGTCAATCAGGTGCTTCATGATTGCGTTGGAAGCCTCCATGACCGGAATAGCCGCAGGATCCCTTAATGGAGTTGCCGAAAACTCGTCCGTAATCGGGATGAGGAATTCGTCGGTGTAGCCAATGAAGGTTTTGCAGCCCTTTTCCACCGCGGCTTCCCCTAAACCCTCTAAACAGTCGCAAGCTCGTACATAGGTTATGGTTCCGGATAAGGTTCCTACCGAATCAGAATCAATTACTTTCTGGAAGTCGTGTCCGCAGTACGTGTTTTCGTCTCCGTGCCCGTTCAATAGTACCAAGCCCGGCTTGACTGCCTCCAGCTTGCCTTGAACGGTCTTTTGGTTTACTTCCGGGCCTCTCACGTCAATAACGTCTATTCCTTTGTCTTTCGCTTGTCGTATGAGGGGTTCTGTCCACCGGAACATGTAGGCCGTGCCTGGGTCAAAATCGGGTCGGGTTACCAGAAGTCGTTTCATGAAAATCAGTTAAACGAGCGTTTGAGACAATTCTGGCATGTGCCTCAAGTAATTTAACTGGAGCTTGACAATGGTCTTGCCGATGTCTGTATTATTTTGCACTTCGGCTATGAGCTCGCTTCGGGAGAACGTGCCGTGTCCGCCTACCGAAAGTTTGACGTTTGGAGCCATGGCGGACAATCTCGCGATAACGAGTTCCGCTGCATGTTCATCGAACTCTTTCTTGGAATTAATAGTCATGTCGTTTACCTTAAATGATTTTGAGGCCTTTTAATACTTTCAGTATCTCATCGCCAGTCTTCGTCTTTTGGCTTACTTCCAGATAGGCTGCTCCCCACGAATAGGGGGTTCCTCCGATAACAACGACTATTTCATTGCGAAGGGGCCCTGGAAGTGCAGCAAACTTGTTGACAAAATCCGCACGAGCCGCCTCTACCTCGTCACTCATGGGGGTCCCCTGTTAGCCCAATGCGGTCGGCATTAAAAAACCACGCTGAACCCTTCTAGATGTTGACCAAATAGCTCTTTTCGAATGAGAAGCGGGTTTTATATATCCCTGGGCAAGGGCCAAGACTTTGTCTTGACGCAGTAAAAATATTGGCATTGACGTGCTAAATGACTTAAAATTAGAGTTTCAGAAAATCTTTAAGCGGAACATCCAAATTTTTCATGTCTTGTTCTGAAAGTTTTCCGATAGATTTTCGCCGGAAACAAGAGAAACTAGAAATACGAGAGTCAAGAAAGAAAGAAAAGCAGATTTTATCATGACTCTCTCCTAATCTTGTCTTGGCGACCACGAAGGCCAAGTTCCTGAATCTGTTAGGTTGACTTGACCAGTCCCATCTACATTAATGACCGCGATTCCTCCCTCCGGACGAGTGAACGCGATTTGATTCCCATTCGGCGACCAAGAAGGGGTAGAACCGGAAACAAGAAAACGATCCTGCCCAGTAATCGTATCAAGAATCCGCACACCCCTAAATGAAATGGCAAGCAATCTTCCATCCGGAGACCACGACGGCTCATACCCAAACGAATATTGCGTGAGTTCCGTGCCATTAGAATTCACCGTTACAATGACATTGGGATTAGTAGGGTTATTTCGGGAGTAAGCGATTCTTTCTCCATCGGCCGTAAGCGCAAGATGGACGATCTCAATCGCCAGAAAAATTCTAGTCGTCTCGTTGGCGGTCAGATTGAGTGCCACGATTCCGTAATAAGGGTTCTTGTCGATATAAAATAAAATGCGCCCATCGGGCATCCAGACCGGGTCGGCTCCCTCGGAAAAGTTTGTCTTATTCGTTCCATCCGCATTGATCGTGAACAACATAAAATGCCCTCCCACTAGCTTTCTTCCGTCCGGAGACCAATTCGGGCGATAGTGATCAAAACGGGAGTTTCCATCCGTGAGTTTGGCAACTGCCGAACCGTCACGATTCATCGTATACAGTGATCCTTCAATCAAAAACGCGATTTTGTTTGTTGAGTTAAACACAGGATATCTGCACTCGTGTTCAATGCAAGAAAATCCTTGGGCACAATCGGAGTCTACGCAGCATTGATAAGGAACGCATTCGTGGCCAGTCACGTGAGAACAAGAGGCAAAACAGACGACGTCTCGGCAAGTATTGGTATCGCAATATTTGTTGTCCGGGCAGTGCCGGTTTTCCTCGCATTCAACCACAGTATTGTTGTAACCCGCGGCGACGCCACCAACCCCTATAGAGGAATTTTGTGGTATCTGAGAAATCGGAACAGAAACCGCGCTTGAGCTGGATCGGTTTTCAGTTTCTATAGTCGCCTTTACGGGAAAATCGCCTCCCTGATTGAGTTTGATTTGCGCAGTAATCTCGACTGGTTGATTAGGCGCAAGATCTCCCTCCCACTTAAGATCTCCGCCAACAAAGTCTACTTCATTTGGAAGATCTAAAACCACTATTGTGTTTGGCGAGTTTTGAGAAGAAGTGACAACGGCTCTTAGGATTACTTCGTTATTCAAAGTAGGGGTTTCGTTAAAGGAAAGCTGAACAGAAATAGGCGATCGAGCCGATGCGGTAACGGGAGGGTTAAACACGCTAAAAACCAGAGCGGCCACGATTGCTACAGCAATCAGAACCACGCCGACAATAAAAAACTGCTTCTTCACGGCACCCCCCAGCCGATTCAACTCCCCTTATCCTATCCTTTCGGGAGTCCTATTTAAGGCTGTAGTTAACCGGAGTTCCACTAATAGTTGATTTTGTTAGTAAGGAACACGACCAAATAACGCGCCCTGAATAGAAATTAGCCCGTCGGAATAGAATAATGGTGGGCTTAGGGTGGGGTTCCGGGGGGAAGCGTAATGGGTTGGGA
>SBBD01000159.1 GCA_005239845.1 archaeon
ATCTGAGGGAATTGGTGTTCCAGCAATTGCGGGCTCAAGGCATCGTTTGCAGGTGCATTCGGTGTCGGGAAGCCGGGCTGAAAATGCTGAAAAACGGCATTCGGGTTTCCTGGGAAAATGCCGTGTTAGTGCGAAGAGATTACGAGGCATCGGGAGGCCAAGAAGTCTTCTTGAGCTTCGAGGACCCGAAGGCAGATGCGTTACTGGGTTTCTTGAGATTGCGGGCTCCCGCTTCCCCCTTCCGCCCAGAAGTTACAGAAAACACGCTGGGGATCCGGGAGCTTCACGTATACGGGGAACAACTCTCCCTGGGAAAACGCAAGGGTTCCAGTCCCATGGTGGAAGTGCAGCACGAGGGCATCGGTACGCGCTTGCTGGCTGAAGCGGAAAAGATTGCAAGGGAAGAATTTGATGCAAGAAAAGTGCTGGTCATTTCAGGAGTGGGGGTAAAGGAATACTACCGCAAGCGCGGCTATGCCAATGACGGCATTTACATGGGGAAAAAACTGGAGTGAAAAATTCGTGGCTAGGGTAAAGGAATAGAGGCCAACGTTGCCGTGAGTTTGCATGCAAGTTACCAACGAGGATATCCTGGACTTCTATTTCGACGGAAGGACGCGGGGCGTGCGCAAGATTTCTTCCGACTCGAAAGAGTTTTCGGCTTTTGCTCCCTTCTTCAAGCCGGAAAAGTTGTTCACGGGTTCCACGAAGTCGCACGAAAGAGGCTGGCTGTACGGCTACTTCGGGGGAGCGGAAGCGCAAGCATTTGTTGCCTTGGCCTTCGACGAGCGGCAGTCCCGCTTTTTCAACGAAGTGAGAGTGGGCGGCGAATCTCACTTGTTCGGGGAAGGCCCCTGCAAGGCCAAGTTCGGGGCCAAGGAAGCCACGGTTTCCGATGAGGAAAGGGAGGTCACGTGGAAATATAACGACTTGGAGTTCGAGGTGCAGGTGACGCTCAAGCATGCCAAAGGCACCTTGTTTTTCAAGTACGTTTTTTCCCGCCTTTCAGACGCATTAGGAAATTACCGGTGCGTTTTCCATGTACTCAACCAGCTTGCGGCAAACTGGGTGATCTATCCCTTGAAGGGCAGCCTTTCCATTTGGGTGGATGGGGAAGCTTCCTCGTTCAAGCTGTCATCGGAGCTCGAGGCCTTGTTGGGGCGAACGCTGGAAAGCGAGTTTGCCTACGTGGAGGACGTGCATTTGGCCTTGCCTCTTGTCTCTGCAGGTTGGAACTGGAATGTTTTCTTTGCCACGCGTTCCGAGGGGGAAACGGTTCACAAGCGCTTCGTGGGGCTGATGCAGTTTTTTGTCGATGTACAGGGACGGCACTTGCCCATCAACTTCCAGTACTATCACGTGGATCCTTCCACGGGAAAGCTGAACATGTATGGGGACGCGGATTCTTCCATCAAGTTTTCGGAAGGATTGCCTACGATTTCCGCGAAGTCGCCGGACGACAAGTTCTCCGTTTCCATCACGGCCCTTCAGAAGCCCGAAAAGCGCCTCATCAAGGGCGTGACCCTCCTGAGCCCGTTGAGAGTGACTTCCGCAGACATCGACTATTCCGCGTTTCCCATCGAGGGGGTTGCAGAGATCGAGGGAGAGAAGTTTACGGGGCGGGGGACGTCGGAGCTCGCGGGCTTAAAAAAGCTTTCGTACTGGTTCTAGTAAGGAGGCGATTTCATGGGCGAATTCATCCAGGACATCGTGGACGCAGTCAAATTCGGCTTTTCGTGGCTGCAGGATCGGGAAGTCTGGAAGTATTACGTTGGATTCGTTTTCCTGCAACTCCTCTTAGTTGGTCTAATTATTGGGGCAATCGTTGCCTTTGTTGCAGGAATGGCCGTGACTGGAACGACGTACGGTTCTTATGGAGCGGCACAAGCAGGCGCTGCTTTCTGGCTTGCCTTGGGGGCCGGTGCTATCCTATTGTTTGTCGTTGTGCTTCTCTTATTCATCTTTTTCGCGATGTACCTTTCCCTGCTGGTGATGGCTCATGCCATGAACCAGAAAGGGATCGCCACGATTCCCATCACGTTTCGCAAGACGCTTTCGTACTTGTGGCTCAACTTCATTGTTTTCCTGTATTCGGTGTTCAGCTGGAAGGACAAGCGCTTTTTGGCCGTGGGGTTGGGTGCCTTGCTTTCCTTCCTTGTTTTTGCCGCAAGCCGGAACTGGTTCTTCCTCTTGCTTGGGCTTTTGTTGGGAACAACCTACTTTTTTGTAGTAATGTATATGGGCGTGCGCCTCAATTTTTCCACGATTGCCTTTATCCAAGAGGAAATTTCAGTCTCTGAAGCCATCGCTGTCTCGTGGAAGATGACGGAGAACCGTGCCTTGGGCGTGTTTGCGAGGGTGGCCGGCTCTACGATCACGGTTTCCGTGCTCATTGCACTTATACTGTTGATTCCAAAAGTGTTTATTTTTATTCTCAAGCTTGCCCTTCCCCTTCTCGGCATTTTCGTGGAGCAAGGTTTCGATATCTTGACTTCCCCGATTTCCTCGATTGCCACGCTGTACGCCTACACTTCCATCTACTTCGTTTACTTGCAGCTGCACGGCTTGGTGGAAAAGCAAGCGCCTAGTGGATTTTCGGCAACCGCTCCTGAAGCGATGCCCGCTGCTCTTGAGCCCGTTGAACCCGTTTCGCCTACAAAGAGAACCGTTCGAAGGAAAAAAGCGTGAAGCCACATGTTGGATGTTGTTTTCTTGGTGGATGCAAAAGAACACGAGAAGCTGAAAAAGTTGTTGGAGCAG
>SBBD01000188.1 GCA_005239845.1 archaeon
CTTATTTCAACTACAAACCGCTTATTTTTTGCTTGCGGAATTAAAAGGACATCCCTCGGAGAGTGGATTCCTAACGCGTCCGCTACTTTCTTTTTGATAGAGACCACGAAGTTGCCGCCCACGCGATAGATGCGTGAAGCGACCGGCGCCCCCCATACGCCCAACTCCTTGAGCTTAGCTTCGATTTTCGATGCTTGCTTGGAATCAAAAATCTGCTCGCCGCAAGAGGAGCAAACTTCCGCTTCAAAGACTCCGACGAATAGGCCGTATTTCTCGACGCGGACTTTTTCTTTCTTCAAAACGCCTTTTTCACAGATGGGGCAACGCATGCTCCTCACCATTTCATTCCTTGAACCGATAGCACGTGATGACCAGCCAGTAGGCCGGCAGTTTGAGGCACACGACCTCCACGTCCTTGTACCGACACTTGAACTTGTCTTCAGAGATTCGGGTCCTCAATTCCGCTTTCCGAAGGGCCTGCTCCACTTCCTCTTTCGTGATTTTTTCATCCGGCATGGATTCAACGATCGCAGGACGCGTATAACGGACTTCCACCCCGGACACCTAAAAAAATTATACTAATTAAATAAGTTAAACTTAATAAACTTTTCGAAAATAAGCGCCAAATGCGCCTAGGTTCCTCTCGCCTGCAGCCACAAGTCACTGAACGCCTTGTAATTGTCGGCAACCATCTGCCTCGCCTTTTCCCCGTCCCACTTGCCTTCCTTCAATCCCTGCAGCGCCTCCCAGAAAATCGTTCTCCCGACGGCAAAACCGATGACGCCCGGAATCGTGGCCCCGACACTCAGCCACTCCCGCACCTTCTCCGCGCTTTCCCCACGCCCCAAAACCACTACGCCCGCGTCCGTTCCATTCGCTCTTGCCTGTTTTACCACGGCTTCCACGTCCTCCTTCTTCTCCAAACCCTCCAGCTTCCACACGTCGGGGGCGATTCCTTTTTGCTGCAACTCGGCCATCGCATGCACCATGAGCTTCGGCCTCACTTGCAAATCGTATTTTCCCTTATCGCCTCCCACGCCCTCCAGCTGCTGTTTCGTTGCAGGCACCAGCAATTCAAACAAGAACATTCGGTGGTTCGCGTGCAGCCAATCATTCAACTCCTTCAGCGTGCCCACTTGCCGTTGGTTCAAAGCAGCGTCGCCTTCCACGTTGTAACGCACCAGCACTTTCGAAAACGTGGGAGAAAAGCGCTCGATATGCTTTCCAAACTGTTCCCCGTATTCAAAATCGAACTCGTCCTGTCCGCTCTTTTCCACGCTCATCGCAAACGTCAGCTGCTGCCTGCGGGCATCCAGCGCAATCTGTTCCCCAAATTGTTCGTCAATCAACAACCCTGCTTTCTCTCGGGGAACCCCCTGCTGTAAGGCCAGCTTGAATCCTTCGTAAACAATGCGCTTGTATCGGCTGACTTCTTTTACCTCTTCTATAGTCGGTTGCCTTCCCTTGATTCCGAAAAGCTTCTCGAGGAATGAGCCCCGATGGTCAAAAGCGAGAATCAGCAAGTCCTTGGAATAACCGACGTGCATCTGCAATCCCCTCAAACGCAAGACACTAAAGCGAAGGAGTCATTAAAAAATATAGCGCCTTAAAGCGATTATGCCGTACAAAGCGGGAATGCTGGGAATCGCTATACTGGTTCTCGGATGCCTTGCTTCACCGCCTGCGGATTCGGGGGACACGGCCATCCGCGACATCGAAAAAAATCCTGCAGCATACGCTGGAAAGGAAGTCAAAGTCAGCGGCTTGGTGGACTTTTCATCGTCCGGCTGCCGAGTTACCGACCGCTTCCGTCCCGGCGACTGCCCAGAACGCGAATACCCAGGGCAGTCCGTGATATGCAAGTCATATAGGATCCGGTTTCCCTGCCCTTCGCCTCTACCCACAGAGCCAAAGATAGGAGAGCCCGTCATCAACACGGTGGTTGGCATTATTGGCGTAAACGGGGACGGCAAACCATACTTTTCCAAGGTCACAAAATTCAGCACCACTACGCTCGACTAAACGCGCGACAGGAGACCCCGCCAACACCATAAGTGGTAATGGTTTTTTCCCAATTCCTTATATTTCCGTGGCTCTTTCTTTCAAGTACGCAACCGCGTTTCTCAATTTTCCGGTCCCTTATTTTTCCGTGCAATTTCTCTCCAGCCCGCAAGCACTTCTCTCAAGCGTGCCCTGTCTTTCCATTGGTTCAACTTCTCGACTTCCCCAAACCAAGGCGCGTCGGGCCAGAGAAACGCTGGATTGGGAAACCGATTTCCATATCTAAACCACAAGCGCAGCAGGGGGTTCAAGACGCGCTTAGGGCTAACGTATCCCCACGGCAATTGTTTGCCTATATTCAAGTCTTTCTTTTTGGTGACGATCTGGAAATGAACGTGAGGTTGCCATCCCCCGCCTTCTTCCCTATTGCCAATCTGCCCCACAGGCTCGCCACGGCGAATGAGCTGGCCCTCCTTCAAGCGTTCCACGGAAGCCTTGCTCATGTGTCCGTAAAACGTGAAAAACCGTTTGCCGTCCACCGTATGCTCGAGCGCAATGCCGTGCCCGTAATCTCCATGGCCATAATATCCCCTCAAAAACACCCGCCCGTCTAGTGGCGCAAGGACGTCTGTCCCCTCGTCCGCGTAAAAATCGAGGGCAATGTGCAATACGCGTTTTTTGTAATGTTCGGATTGCTGCACAATGCCAGGCTTGACCTCGCGAACGCCGATTCCTATTTTCGCGTTTGCGGCCTCCATCGTTCTCCAGATGTGTGCGGAAGCCCCTCCAGGCTTCCCTCTAGGCGTTCTAGCGGGTGCCTCCCCTCTGAACATGCGCTCAATTTCCTCCTTTTCTTCTGATGGCATGGGATCCAACCATTTGCCTTTCGTGAACTCGGGCCTTGAGAAATCCAAGACCGTCGTGTGGTCCCAGAACTCGGGGCGGAAAAGCGGACCAAACCGTCCTTCGGCACCCAGTTTTCTTATGAAGTTTTCCATTGCATCCCCTTCTCCGAATTACCCAACAAGCGGGTCTGAGAAAGAATGCAAAAGGGACAGGAATAAAATAGTATGGATAATGCAATCCCTCGCACGGGAACCATTTAAAACCACAGTTTCCATAAGCCTTCTCCTTTGGGGCTGTGGGACAACCTGGTTAGCCTGCCAGCTTCGGGCCCGTCTTTTTCTTTTGGAAAAGAAAAAGATAGGGTTGCAAAAAGAAAACCCTTTAGGCGGAAGAGCTGGTGATCTGAGTTCAAATCTCAGCAGCCCCATGACCCCTCTAGGGAACCCAGGTTCCCTACTCGGGTCGCCTCTACCCTCCGCTACAATCGCTATTCCTCTTTCAAACGCTTAAAAAACGCCTGCCTCTATAGTGTATCCGGTGCGGCCGTGGTCTAGCTGCCCGCGCTTCTTGAAGCGACGGCAGGACAATGGTTAGGATTTGGGCCTTCCAAGCCTACGGCCCGGGTTCGAATGCCAAGAAGGAGGAACCGAAAATCCCGGCGGCCGCATTTTTTTTATCTTCTTAAAATAAACTGTGCCTCTACGAACTTTTCCCCGTCCCAGAAAATACGGTGCGCAGGAAAAGACTCCGCATTCGGAGAACCGCAACCTGCTTCCAAAGAATGTCCATTAGCCTCCAGTATCAAACAATAGGTGCCCACGGCATTCAGCATTTTTTCATACAAGGATTTGAGTCGTAGAGAGGCCATGGCGTCTCCTTGCGAAAAAGCGGCAAGTTCCTCCTCGTAGTTCCGCAGGCTTATTTCCGCAAAGTCCTGCGCGAGCTGGTAGGCATAGACGTCGGAATAGCGGGGAACGTAGAAAGGCTGCGAAAAAACGGCGAGGAAGGCAAGGGCCGCAAGCAAAGCGAGAAAGGCTTCCAGCGAAAAAACGAACGCGCGCATGAAAAAAACCCACACCATAAAAAAAGCGCACACGGACGGTAACGAAAGGGAGAGGAACGCCATCCTGTTTTGTTTTTTAGTCCTCGTAGCCGAACCGCGTGGCCGCGGGCTGGAACTTGTAGGCGTTCCGCAGTTGGATGAGCTCGCGGTTCAGCCGCTCGTATGCCTTCGGCGCGTCCTCCTCCGAGAACAGCATGGAAAACATGCGGTAGGTGCTGAAGAGCGCGACGATGTTGATGCCCTCCACTTTTTGAATCAGGAAGAGGAAGACGCCCGGCAAGTACAGCGTGTCCTCGTCGTGCACCACCGTAAGCAAGGTCAGGCGCTCGATGAAGGCGATGATGTTCTTCTCGGGAGCCAAGCGCAGCAAGTCGGAAAGGAACTTGCGGTTCGCGATGACCGAGATTTCCTCCGTGCGCTGGATGATGTACATCTTTTCCCCCATTTCCCACCGCACTTTCGAGGCCGCGAAGTCCGCGAGCTTCTGGTAGAGCTGCGAGGAACGCGTGTAGTACACGTTGACCATGCGCTCCCTCACGAGCAGCGAGGAATGCGCCAACGCTTCCTCGACCTGCTTGCTTTCCCTGAAATCAAATGCTTGCTCCACGAACCGGCGGGAGGCCATGACGATGGCATCGTCGCTCACGTCCTTGTTCTCCAGCTTTTCCTGCACGTAGGGCTTCAAGTGTCGTGCAAGCGCGGAATAGTTGATGAGGCCATTCCGTAGCGCGAAGTGCAGGGACTTCATTCCTGCAAGTAGTTCATAGACGACGTCCGCAATCGTCTGCTTGACTGGCAAAACCCATCCCCCCAAATCCAACAAAATGTTGGAAAAATAATGAAACTGTGCAAAACCCAAAAAGCGTATTACTTGAAGGTTTATAAGGTTAGGCATTTGACGAAAAACAGGATCGGGGCAAGCTCAGACAGGGCTCCCTGGAAAAACACGGTTTGTGGCAGGCAAAGTGGGTCCGCTTGCGAAAACGCCACCCAGGATGGCTGGCTTGCATAGACGCCTTTCATTTGGAGACAAGATTAAAAAAAACTCAAATGAATACGGAGGAAAGGCGCGGAAAGGATTAGCATGCAGAAAAGCGTAATGGAAGCGGAATGAACTTCGAATGGGCGGTTTTAGAGGAGGGGATCGCCCGGGAGGAGGTTGTGCTTGAGCTCGCGGCAGTAGCGCAGGGTCTCGATGCGGCGGATGAGGTCCGGGAAATGGCGGTGGAGATCCTCCACAAGTTCCTCGAAACTGGCTTCATCGGGGAGGTAAACGTCAATCTCGAAATCGTCGCCGCCGACCAGCTCGAGAATCAGGGGCATCGTGGCGAAACGCTTGAAAAAACCGGAATAGCCGTTCCGCATCCGGGGGCCGGACCGCTACGCGGTTTCCAACAGCAAACGCCGCAGCTTCTCCGGCAGGGAGTTTGTTTTCTGGTAGTGCTCCATCAGTGTTCTTCCCTCATGCGTCAAGCGGGCTTTGATGCGTTCGACCGGAATCGTTCCCCCGCGTTTGGAAGACGACGTCGTCGCGGAACGCGTCTTCTCGAGCGCTACCAGCCCCATCTTTTCGAGGGACTTCAAACCATCCAGCACGTTGGAGATGCTGGCAGATACGCTGCCATGGGAATACAATTCCTTTGCGAACGCATCCTCCTCGTACAGTCGCTGCAGGAGCATCATGGAAAGGTTGGGATAGTTCACCGCGGGATTCAGGTGCGCCGCGTGCGACCATACCGCCAACAAGCCTCCCTTATCCGGTTTCTGATACGGCATTTTTCGCACGATGCCAGCCGCATCCAAGAGCTGAAAGGCGGCATTGAGGGCATTCTGGCGCTTTTCGTCCCATGGAAGGCCCAATCGTTCCGCCACCTGCCGCCCATTCCACGCCCCAGGTTCTTCGAACAACAGTGTTTCAACGGCCTCCGGAAGCGCCTGGCCGTCCGGCAAGCGAACCGAAGAAAGCAGGTGGGGAACGGAACCATCCCACGTCACTCCGCCAGGCTTCCTCAGCCGCAGGCGGTTCATCAAATAGTTTTCCCGCTGTACTTCCTCCGAACCCAAACCGTGGCGCAATGCGGTCATGGCGAGCAAATGGTACGCCGTCGGGTTCCTTCCGTGCAGCTGCCTCCGCAGCCATGCGGCGCGCTCTAACAAACGGGCATGCGCCTCCTTTTCCTCGATGATCTGCCAGTAATGCTTGAATTTCTTCGGCCCTTCCCGCTCGCGATGAAGCTCCGCAATTTCTCTCCGCAGCTTCCGCAGCACGGGAGCCTCACCCATCGCGCTACCTTCCCTAGACGGTAGTTGCACTCTCCGGCCTAAGCGTTTTCTCTTTCCGACGAACCGGGCCAGCCGCTCGTCCTTGGATAGGAGCCGGGACAAGAAGGCAGGTTTTTCCTCTAGTGGAGCCCCCCGCTCCCTCCATTTCCGCCATGCTCCGATTTCAGTTTCACTCAACAACCGCGCCCCCTGCACTCCTCGCTCGTCCGTTCGTAGCTCAGGGAGCCACTTGCTTCTAATCCGTCCAACGATCTTCCGCGAGGAAACCATACAAGTACTTCAACGAAAATTACCGCTTATAACTCTTCGTGCCATCCCCTTAAGCCGTTCTCGGAACACAACCCTATTAAACCGCCTCCTGCTTCCATGCCAACGGTGAGGTCTTCATGAACGCTCCGTTCTGGAAAGGCACGTTTGCCGCGTGGGTCATTGCGTCCGTCTTCGAGATGGTCGCGAACGGCTTTCTTCTCGCGGGAGAATGGCCGAAACTCATTTCGCAGGGCGTGTTGAGGAGCACGGAAGCGCAGACGATGGCGCTCTTGGGCCACGAACTCGTTTTGCTAGTAGCCGTGTACCTGATGTGCGAGTTCCTGGAAAAATTCAAGCGCGTGAACATCGTCAAGCCGTGGAAGTTCGGCTTCCAGTTCGGCATCCTGACGGGCATCGCCGCGTTCTCGACCTACTTGTTCTACAACATTCCCCTCGTCATTCCGGTCGTGGCCATTCCCTTCCACGTGGCAGGCTTCATGGCGGCAGCATGGGCCTACCACAAGATCGACAAGTAGGGGGGAGGATTAACGGAGAGACTCGAGCTTGAGCACGAGGTCATTCTTGAATTCAAGCCAGTCCTTGGGGCGGTTGTTGAAGGGAATGAAGGGGTTTGTCAAGTTTCGCAGTTTCTTGGAGTCCGTCTTTTTGACGAGGGCCATCGTCCGCTCCAAAAATTCTTCGGGCGTTTCTTGCATTTTTTCAGACTCCAACATTTTTTCTATTGCAGGGAACAGGCGGCCGCATAAGGGCAATGCGTTGGAGACGTCGTAAAAGTCTTTTCCTTCCGAACGCGTGCGCAAGGCGTGCAGCTTTCTTGCCACTAAATCCTCAATGGCGTAGATGTAAAATCCCGTCACGAAGCGCTGGGTGTACTCGGAAACGGCGGGCTTTACGAGAAGGGGCTTTGCCGTGATAACGCGCTTGGCGGCCACGTCCACGCGCACGTGGTCCTTTCCTCCCAAGGGACTGGCGTAAACGCAGTAGAACTGGACCGTGTCACCTACGCGGCGGAATTCCGTGATTTCGTACCCTTCCAGTTTTCCGGCGAGTTTTTGGCACTCCCGTTTCACTTCAGGAAGGCGTTTACCGTCCAAGTCGAAATCCAAGTCTTCCGA
>SBBD01000125.1 GCA_005239845.1 archaeon
GCATTGGCGTATTCTTTAAAATATGTTTCCAATAGTCGTCTTTGTTCCGAAGTGGGCTGCAATTTGAGTTTGATTGCTTGGTTTACGACGTCTTCTTTTTTTGCCATGTTTCCTTTCCTTGAATCTTCATTTTAATATGTTTTGGCGCGTTATTTCCGGTGATATTTCTATGCTCGTCTGCAGACGCGGCTAAAGCAGCAGTCTCTACATTTTTTTAGATGCTGGGTAGGTTCAGGCATTTCTTCCTTGGACAATACTTTTTCTATGTCCTGTAGCGTCTCCTTAAATTCTTCGAAATCAGCAAGAAAAATCTGTATTTTTGTCCATTCTCCAGTTTCAAGGTATTTGATATACCCACAAGGAACATGGCAATTGGTTGCTTCTTGAAGAAGGAGGGCTTCTCCTATGAGTTGAAGCTTTTGCCCCCAGTAAACTCTCGGGGTTCTCATGCGATTTTTTGCTTCAATGGGAAACGCCTGCCTGTTTTCCTTGTCTATTGCTATGCAGTCTAGAACTGTTCGGTATCGTAAAGCAGACGACTGTAAAAATACGTTGTATTCTTTTTTGAGCAACGGCAGTTCCGAAATGATTTTGTTTCTATGACTTTTTTCAGAAAATTGCATGTGTGCCTTTCGTCCATTCAATTCTTTGAATGTCGTCTTTTGAGGAATTTGTAAAACGTGCTCGAAGTATGGAATTCGTTTACAATACGCGTAATTCATCAAGTCTTTTGCGGTCAGCCACTGCATTTATCCGACCACCGCATATGGCTGTTTGCGCACTTCTTCGTTTGGAATCAGGTTGCCAAGTTGTATTTTGTTTTGATAGCAGGTTTCGCATTGGGGAATGAAGTAAATGCAGGCTCCCTCTTCTTCCTTCCTAGTTTCGTTGCATTCAAGGTAAAGCATTTCGGCCTTATTTACAGACAATTCTCCTAAAAATGCGCTTTTCTGCACTCGGCGCAAGCCGTAGTTTTTGCACAGATTTGCGATCTTTAGTCTTAAGTCGTCTGCTGAAATGTCGTATATTACCCAGTAAAGCATGTGCTTCTCGCCACGTACATTTCTAATTTTTCTGAATGCAAAAGCAGTTTTTTCGTTATGCTCCGCGCTTGAACTAAAATCAGGTCTTTTAGCGGTGTTCTTTTCTCTTGGTGCCAACCGGTTTGTGCGAGTCTTTCCAAAAATGCACTAGCTGCTTTTGTTCTGCCTTCTTTTGAAAGACGCAATGTTCCTACCCTCTCCTCGAACCACTTATCAGAAATTTGTTTGAGGCCGTATAGCGTAAGTACGGGTTTGTCAACGCATAACGGCCGAAACGTCTCCATGAGGTCGAGCGCCATGGATGGTTTTCCGTAGCGGTCCGTGTGCAAAAATCCAAGAAACGGATCCAATCCTGCTAATACGCAGGCGCGTTCGGCTTGCGCATACAAGATTCCGTAGCCGTAATTCAAGAGAACGTTTACTGAATCCGAACTTTCAGGCTTTCTTCCGTCAAATGGCAAAAACATTGAAAGCGTTTCCCAATATGTTTTTGCTGCGATTCCTTCAAGCCCTAATATTTGTTGTCTAATTTCATCTGGAGTTCCGCGCAGTTCTTCGATTCTTGATGCATATTCTTTTAAGCTCAAAACTTTTGCTTGCAGTTCCGGCTCTCTGCGGCTTTTTGAGAGGTGTGCGATTATTGCTGCTTGGTTCAGGATTTTTGAGCGTTCAATCGCCTTGGCGATTTCTCCCCCTACTTCTGTTACGCATGCTTCTGCTTGTTTTTTTCTAGTGAGCGTTGTTCCTCCGAGCTTGCAGGGATAGGTTCTTGCATACGGTATGCCTCTCCAATCCAAATAAACTAAGTCTATGTCCTTTTCTATTGCAAGTTGTGTGGCTGAGGAGCTAATGCTGCAGCGCGTTCCAAGAAGTATCTGGGTTACGTCGTCTGCGCAGAACTCTTTCTTATTCCCGCTTTCCAATATGACAAAACGGTTTCCGCTTTTTCCTAGGAACGCGCCATCCGAGTTTACCAGCAATTCCATGGTCTGGAGAACTCGGATTTTTTCTTTTTATTCTCTCCGTAACCTCATTTCCACTTATTTTCCCGCGTCTTTTGCTCTATTTGCTTCGGTGCGGAAAGTGGGGGTGCGTGTGGGGATGATGCGTCGCGCATTTCGTGAACGGCTTGCCTTCCCGCGTACAGCCCTTGGCCCCGCACTTCACGAGGCCCGCGTTGAAGCGCTCCTCGCTGATGTCCGCTCGACAAGTTCCTTCGCAAATGTAGTGTATCCTTCCCATGTCCTTCACCCCCACTAAATCCCCTCTAACCCAGGCGCTCCTCCAAGCAACTCCTTCCTCTCCCTTCCTTAAAACGTGCCTTTTCCAAGCACCCGTTATACCGTTACGGCAAACAGTATAAAAAAAGCACTAGTTTGGTTCTTTGGATCGGCGCAGGTTTTCTTCCGCGTGGGAAACCAGTCGTTGTTGCATGATTTTCAGGGCATGCTCTGTGGTAGGACTGGCGCGAGTCTATTCTTGAATACGTTAGCGTTGGAAATACTTTTGGTGCTCGAGCATGGAAGCGATTCTCGCGAAAATTACGAAGGTACTGGAAGCGGCGATAAGGGAGGACGTGAAGTGGGGGCTGCATGGCTAAGCTGAAAGGCGGTGCTTAAGTTCGTTTTATTCTTTCCTGCGCGCTTTTCCTTCTTCAAGTCAGGCGTGGGGGTAGAGAAGCCGGCTTGCGGGCCTCTTCCTATCCCAGTTTCTCTTTCTTCAGGACGGGCAGGTTGGTCTTCTGATTTTCCACGACGTAATAGTTTTTCGGCAGGGGAATGGCCTTGTCCTCGTCCTTCGTGAAGTAGTAGAGGGTAGCGTTATGCGACCTCCTCTCGTGCAGCCACCACGTCTCCCCCTTCTTGTTGACGTAACTGTACGCTGAAGTGCCCAGCACGAGGTCCTTCAGCACGTTCACGACGCCCATCAACTGCACCTTTCCTGCAACGCCGTTTTTCCCTTCGTCTCGTGTTTCGAAGAAGGTATCGTTTCCTCTTTTTAAAAGGTTTTTAAAAGAGGGCGCCGTTACGCTTGCAGTTGGTTCAACAAGGGTTGTCCGTGGCATTGGGGGTAAAAGGAAGGCTCCTTCTAGCGGTTTTGATACTCGTCTCCCTCTCTCTTCCTGCAAGCGCCATAGACGCGTGGTACAACAACACGTGGCACTACCGCTTGAAACTGGAAATCAATTCCTCCACGAGCAACCGCACGAACTGGACCATGGAACGGGACCTCAACTTTACGGCGCTGCTGCAGCAGCTCAACGGCGGAGGAAGCGCCTTTGACAATAACAGCCTGAGAGTCTTTGAATACAATTCTTCGGGCACTCTCTTATACGAAGTGCCCTCCCAGTTCGATGAATTGCCTGGGTACAACAACGCCACGAATGCGTATGGAACGCTGTTGTTCCAAATCAACGGAAC
>SBBD01000167.1 GCA_005239845.1 archaeon
TCTGTGCTTCGTGGGGCGCCGCCAAGCGCGCGGCGCACAAGCTCTTCATGGCGTCCCTCCACTTCGTGTCCCTGAAGTTCGAAAAAAGCGCGTGCCCGATGCGGTCTCCGGGGGCATAATACCCCTTGGAAACCCCGTCCACCGTGATCACTGGCAGGTCTGTCGTCAAGGAGGCAAGGGAAACGTGTTCCGTTCCCGCGCCCTCGAATAGGCTCTTCTTTTTCTTGGGAAAGACGAGGTGCCTGTAAACCTCGTCCGCCACAATGGGCACGTTCCCGTTTCCCGCCTCTCGGACGGTGCGAATGAACTTCAGCAGGGTTTCTTGGGAATAGGCTGCGCCCGTGGGGTTGTTGGGGTTGATGAGCACGACGGCCGCCGTGTTGTCGTCCACGCCCTGTTTTATTTGCTCCAAATTGGGCTGCCATTTTTCTCCGGGTTCGAGGTCGTAATACCGCACCTCTCCCCCATACTTGCGGGCCAAGCTTGAATACAGGTAATAATCGGGTTTTGGGACGACGATGTTCTTGCCTTGCCCTAAAGACAAGGCAGACAAGAAGTCTACGATTTCGCTGGCCCCCTGCCCAACAACTACGTTTTCATGGTTTGCGTCCAGGATTCCGTGCTTGCGGGCATCCGCGGCTACCGCTTCCCGCAGTTCCTTGATTCCATGGGCTTCCGCATAGGTGTATGTTCTGCCGCGAAAGGCCGCTCTTGCCTTCGCCAAACGGTAGGATAGCGCAGGCTTCAAGCCATAGATTGCAGGATCCCCGATATTCAAATAAAAGACGGGAAGCCCCTGTTCCCTTCGCCTTTCCACGATTTCCAGCATTGCCAGGTTTCTAACCGCAGACTTTGCTGCCGCCACGCGCGGATGCACTTCGAGAACCATACTAGCGCACTATCGGCCTAAACAAATAAAAACCACGAGCCTACGCTCCCAGGCGTTCGAAAACTTTCCGGTTCGCTGCAGGAAACGCGTACTTTCTCACTCGTGCTAGAGGAACCCATTTCGCTTGCACGTGGTCGTCCAAGGCCCTAGCCACCGGCTGCCTCCCCTTCCTCTCCCCATGCGCATTTGCATTCCTGCTTCTTATTTCCGTGCAGTCGAAAGCGTACATCGTAATCTTGAAGTGGGAATAGGCGTGTTTTACTCTCGCTATTAACGGCCCCGCCCTCACCTTCAAACCCGTTTCCTCCCTAATTTCCCGCTTGCATGCTTCCCTCAACGTCTCCTCCTTCTCCCGTTTTCCTCCCGGCAGTTCCCACAAGCCGCCCAAAAACTTTTCGAAAGGGCGCTGGAGAATGAGGACGCGCCCCTGCCTCCTGATCACGCCCACGGCCACCTCGTAATGCGGGATTTTTCTTCCTTTTTTCCTGACGGGATAGGCTTCCTCGCCTCCTTCCTGGTGGGCCAGGCACAAGCTCTTGAAAGGGCATTTTTGGCAATCCGGCTTCTTCGGAGTACAAACCGTGGCCCCCACGTCCATCAAAGCCAAGTTGAACGAGCGGGAATACCCCCTAATTTCTTGGCTTACTGTGCCGTGCCTTCTCCTCCTCTTCCAGCGTTCTTTTCCGTCCAGAAGCAGTTCCTGTGCCTTGTTTTGCAGCCATTTTTTTGTTTCTGCCTTTCCCGCCTCTTGCTTTACAGCAAACACTCGGCACAAGACCCTTTCCACGTTGCCGTCCAGCACCGCGTAGTCCTTCCCGAAAGCAAGGCTCAAGACCGCTGCCGTCGTATACGGCCCGAAACCAGGCAAAGCTGCTAAAGCGGCCTTATTCGCTGGAATCTTGCCCCCGTATTTTTCCACGATGATGTTTGCCGCCCTGTGCAGGTTTCTTGCCCTCGCGTAATACCCCGCGCCCTCCCACGCCTTCAACACCTCATTTACATTCGATGCCGCCAAGGCCTCAACGCTTGGAAACTTGCGTAAAAATTTTTTGTAGTACGGCAGGGCTTGCTCCACGCGCGTCTGCTGCAGAAGCACTTCCGAGACCCAGATCTTGTACGGGTCCCTCGTTTTCCTCCACGCCATGTCCCGCGGGTGCTTTGCGCTCCACTCCAGCAATTCTTTCCCAAAAACACGATCGGTTTTTATGCGTTTCAAGCGGTTCACGCCCCTGTTTCTCTGGTTTTGCATGCCTACGCCTTTAGATGCCTTCGGGTTTTATGCCTTTTCACTCGTAAAAAACATCCTTTTTTGCCTCCACATACTTGTTTGGTATTGTTGTTTTTTCCTGCAGAAAGCCCTAAGAGGACGATACAGTGCTCTTTTTTCGCTGGAAGTCTAAGTTTTACATGCTTTGCATGGTTTTGAAAGCGTCATTTCCCTCTTCACTGAAAATACTCGTATTAGAAAAAACGGCTGTTGTTCTTGTTTCTTCTGTTTGTTCTTCACTTCTTCAGGTTATACTTGTTTGGTATGCTAGAGGGGGGTGTTTGGGGAACGAAACAGTTAACGATACTTGGCGGGCTTTTTGGTCTGTTTTGGATACTTCTGTTGCACAAGGCTCGTTAGATGTGGTGTTCTAATTTCCCAGTACCTGCAAGCACTCCTGCCGCGTCGTTTAGGCCATTACCTCTAAGTTGCATGTGGTGTTCTAATTTCCCAGTACCTGCAAGTCTTCCATTTTTCGTCCAAAATCGCTTTTTTCAAGTGTTGCATGTGGTGTTCTAATTTCCCAGTACCTGCAAGCTGTTCACGCTGCAATGGCTGCTAATACGAGTAGCAGTTGCATGTGGTGTTCTAATTTCCCAGTACCTGCAAGTGCCAAGCATCTTGGCCTAATCGTACCCTTACCGTAGTTGCATGTGGTGTTCTAATTTCCCAGTACCTGCAAGTCTGGTTGTAGAAGTCGTGCGTGTGGCTCGAGGCGCGTTGCATGTGGTGTTCTAATTTCCCAGTACCTGCAAGCCGGATTTTGAACGTACAACGTACGTACGAAACCTTGTTGCATGTGGTGTTCTAATTTCCCAGTACCTGCAAGTACGTATAATATCCGTAAGAAAACCAACTAATATTGTTGCATGTGGTGTTCTAATTTCCCAGTACCTGCAAGAGGCCGTCTTTTTCCTCCGTTTGGCTAATGGAGGTCACTAATAGCTTCTTTTTTTTAGAAATTAGGAACACGTCGAAATTGCCGTGCTCTTTTTAAAGGTGTTCTTGAGCTTTGGGTTAGAACTCTACTTTGCCAGTCGAACTATTGTCTCGTTTACAGTAGCCTGTAAAGAAGGAATAGCCTCATCTAGCGTTATTTCGGTCGAATGACCGCATGGGCCAAGCAACAAGGCCGTTTATCTGTTCATCCCCCCATATAGGCGAGGATTTAGAGAATGTCTTACTTTGTTGTAATAAACAACAAAGCGCATTCTAGTTTTTACTTCCTGTGCTGAATTTAAGCTTTTCGCAACTGCATTTCCGCTCTTTTTGCGATGTTTACTGCGGCATTGAAGTCCGCATTCATTATTCCGTGCTTTGTACAATAGCAAAGACTCCACACGGTTTTTCCGGCTTGGTTTGGGTAAGGTCTTTTGACTGCGCTGCCTTCCCCGCATTTATAACATTCTTGGCTCGTGTGTTCTGGTGGGACTTCGATCACTCTTATCCCCTCGAGTTTTGCTTTATAGTCCACTAATTGTTTGATCCGCGCATACACGAATTTTGATAGTTTGTATTTTTCCCCTCTTGTTTGTCGTGCTTTCGATTTGATTCTGACGTCTCTAAGTGCTTCAAACGCCAAGTCGGCATCCAACTCTTTCGCCAGTTTTACCAATGTTTTTGAAAGGCTGTGATAATACAAGTCTGCATATTGTTTTCTTCCTTTGATTCGTCGTAACCACTGGTTTCTATGTCTTCGTCCAACTAGTTTTCTCTGAATCCAGGTTGCTCTGTCTACCAATCGCTCAATTGGGTTGTCGAAAAACTTCACAAAAGATGGCTTTTGATAGGGTGGTTTTAGTAAAATGACGACTAGCGAATGATTTATTCCTCTGTCTACTCCCAA
>SBBD01000118.1 GCA_005239845.1 archaeon
CTTATCTTGATGATACACTTCTTGCCGAACCACTTGCTCAAGATGGTTTTGGAGAGCTGCAGGATTTCCGCATCCGCAAGCGCACTGCTGCTGCCCACGATGTCCGCGTCGCACTGCGTGAATTCTCTGTACCTTCCCGCCTTCAACGGCCCGTCCCGCCACACGGGCGCGATCTGGTAGCGCTTGAACGGCATGGGCATGCGCGGGTTGTTCGCAATCACGCGGCACAACGGCACCGTCAAGTCGTACCGCAAGCCCAGCTTCCTTCCCCCTTGGTCTTCCAGCGTGAACACTTCCTTCAGGATTTCCTCTCCTCCCGCGAACTTGCTGGCCAGCACCTCGAAACGCTCGAGGGCTGGCGTCTCCAAGGGCTCGAAGCCATACGCTTCAAACGCTGCTTTGATGGCTCCCGCTACCTCGTTCCACCTCCTTTTCTCTTCCGGCATGAAGTCCCTCGCTCCTCTGGCCGGGCCCAGTTCTTCCATGGCAATCACGTAATTCGGTGTTACTACAAATAAAAAGGTGCGCAAGTAGCGAAAAACGAAAAGAAAAATAAAAAGAGGGCGTGGGCTGAGATTTGAATTCCTGCCGCTTTCGCGGGCTCAGGTCGAGGGATTTCCGCTTTGCACGAAATCCACAGTCCCTAATCCTGACCAGACTAGACGACCCACGCCATCGTAAGACTTGAGGAAAATAGGAATAAAAACCAATCGAATGCAAACGACTTAAACTTGCTTCTTCTGGAGCGCTTTTTCGATGCGGTCGTTTGCGAGTCGCAAGGCGGCTTCCCTCGCGCTAATGCCTTTCCGCTTGCTTTCCTGAAGCACGTACTTCGTGTTTTCCGTAACGGTTTTTCTCACGAGCGAAAACATGTGCTGTTCCGTTCCCCCGATGAATTCCACGTACGAGCTGATGACGCCTCCCGCGTTCGCCACGATGTCGGGGACGACGAGAACGCCCTTCTTCTCAAATTCCTCCTCGATACGGGGCTCGATGGGCACGTTGGCCGCTTCCAGGATCAGTTTCGCTTTCACGGCGTGTTTGTTCGCGTGGTGGATGGAGTGCGGCCTCGCTCCCGGAATCAAGACGTCTGCCTGCAAACCGAACAGTTTTTCCTTCGGGAGCCATTCGGCCCCGTCCGCGAATCCTTCGATGAGCGGGTGCGTTTCCCGGTACTTCAAGAGCTCGGGAATTTCCAGGCCGTCTTTCTTGTAGAGGCAACCGCTCAAGTCGGAAACGGCCACGATTTTCGCGCCGTGGTCATGCAAATATGTTGCGGCATGCGTGCCCACGTTGCCGAATCCTTCGATGGCAATGCTGGCTTCCCCCACATCCATTCCAGCTACTTTCATGGCCTCCAGCGTGCTCTGCGCGACCCCGTAGCCCGTGCTTCCCAACTCGTGCGGCAAGCCGCCCATGCTCTTCGGTTTTCCAGTGCAGGCCTTCAAGTCGTTCAGCGTTTCCGCGAACACCTGCATCTCCTTTTCCGTGATGTTCATGTCCGGCCCGGCAATGTACTCGTCGTGGATGAACTTGCGGATGCTTTTCGCGAACGCCTGCAGGGCTTTCGCCTTGTCCATGCCTTGCTTCAGGACGATGCCGGATTTTGCTCCCCCGAATGGAAGGTTGGCCAACGCGTTCTTGAGCGTCATGGCCTTGGCGAGCGCCTCTACTTCCTGCACCGTAATGTCCGGTACTAAACGGATGCCTCCCTTGCCGGGGCCCAGCGCCGTGTTGTCAATAACGAGGATTCCTTCCATTTTCGTATGCCGGTCGTAGGTCTGGACTACGGTCTGAGGCTTCACGTGCTGGACTTCCAGAGGCAAATGTTTCACCCTTGCGCTTTTCCCAGCCGCTATACAAAAGCTAGGCAAAACCCAAAGATAGTTGCGTTGCCGGGGCTTAAAAAAGTTTGCGGATGGCTCTCCTTAATTAGGTTGGTTTCTTGCACGCCCTTGCATGGCTTTCCCGCTGCCACTAACAAAACGCTACGCCATATACTAACACCGCCACGTAGCCTATTGCACTCGAACCGTTGGCGGCTCCCTCAAGCGTCGTAGTACAAGTGGAACTCGAAGGGAGTGGGTCTTAAGCGCACGCTGGCGGCTTCCTCGCCCTTGATTTCGACCCACGTCTCAACGATTTCTTTCGTGAACACGCCTCCTTCCAAGAGGAAGGCGTGGTCGTTTTCCAAGTGGTCCAACGCCTCGTCGAGCGAGCCGGGCACGCTCTTGACGCGCTTGCGGTCCTCCGGGCCCAGCTTGTAAATGTTGGTGTCCCATGGCCCAAAGCCTTCCGTTACAGGGTCGATTTTGCGCTTGATGCCATCCATGCCTGCCATCAGCATGGCGGAAAAGGCGAGGTAAGGGTTGCAGGAAGGATCCGGGAGCCTGAATTCGACGCGCTTGCTTTTCGCGTTTTGCGGGCCGTGCTGGTACATGGGAATCCTTGCCACGGCGGACCGGTTGCGCTTGGCGAAGGCGATGTTTACGGGCGCCTCGTAGCCTGGAACCAGTCTCTTGTAGGAATTGGTGGTGGGAGCCACGATGGCCGTCAACGCGGGGGCGTGCTTCAATAACCCCCCGATGTAATACATGCCCATCTCCGACATTTCCGCATAGCCCTTCTCGTCGTAAAACAAGGGCTTGCCGTTCTTCCACAGGCTTTGGTGTACGTGCATGCCCGTTCCGTTGTCCCCGAACACGGGCTTAGGCATGAACGTAGCCGTCTTTCCATGCCGTTTCGCTACGTTTTTGATGACGTACTTGTAGCTCATGACCTTGTCCGCCATGCGCGTCAAGGAATCAAAACGCATGTCGATTTCCGCTTGTGCGGCTGCCACTTCGTGGTGCTGCGTCTCGATGTCCGTTCCAATAGACTGCAAGATGAGCACCATTTCCGTGCGCAAGTCCTGCATGGTGTCATGGGGAGCCACGGGAAAGTAGCCTTCCTTGTTTCGGATCTTGTGGCCCAAGCTCCCTTCCTGGGAAGAGGCGGCCGTGGCGTCCTCCTCCGAATACGTGTGGTAGCTTGCCTGGTGCTTATCGTTATGGTATCGCACGGTGTCAAAAACAAAAAACTCGAGTTCCGGGCCCCAATAGCTCGCGTCCGCAATTCCCGTGCTCTTCACGTACTCTTCCGCCTTTTGCGCGATGCCGCGGGGGTCTTTGGGGTAGGCTTTTTTGGAGAGGCCGGGCTCGAAGACGCTGCACGTAAGGCTCAACGTCGATTCGCTCATGAACGGGTCCACGAACGCCGTATTCGGGTCCGGAACGATGAGCATGTCGCTCTCATGGATGGTTTGGAAGCCCCTAATGGAAGACCCGTCAAAGCCGGTGCCCTCCAAAAACACGGTGTCCGTGAGTTCCGCGATGGGCACGCTTTTGTGCTGCCAGGTGCCCAGCAAGTCCACGAACTTGAAATCCGCGATGTTCGCGCCTTTCTCTCTGGCGAAGGCGAGCACGTCCTCCGCGCTCCGTTGCGGGTGCTGCGGCGTAGACGGCGCCGTCAGGGTTCTCGTATAACTTGCGCTTCTTGCTTCCATCTCCGATCCCCTCGCTGAATAGAATGGTTCCACTAAAAAACACGTAAATAAATAGTTTTTGCTAAAAAATCAAACGATTGTTTTTAAAAATACCTTATTTTTATGTTTTCGTCCAATTTCTTTACGAAAAACGGAGTTTCTTCAAACAAACATTTCCTGCCTCTTTTTTATTCCTTCTCCGTGCAACGCTTCTATGTTTGCCGGGTTTTGGAAGCATCCGCCTTATGGCACCCTCGTATTGGTTGCCGCCGTCGCCGTCGCCTATTGGCTGCTCTCGCAGGAAACGCTCTACATTTCTTCTGCAGACTTGTACCGCTTCGCCTTGTTCTACCAGAACCCGCTCACGTTCGTCACCCACTTGTTCGTGCATGTAGGTTTCTATCACCTCATGGGCAATCTCGTCCCGCTGTTCCTGTTCGCCCTCGTCCTGGAGTCAGCGGTCGTGTGGTACGACGTCATCTTCATCTTTCTCTTTTCGGGAATCGTGGCCTCCGCGCTCTTCATCCTCACCACCCCCCTTGTTGCCTTGGCTGGCGCCAGCGCAGGCATTTCCGGCATTTTGGGAGCTTCCTTGGTGTTGAAGCCCAAGCAGGCCCTCGTTTTACTGCTTGCCATGCCCCTGCTCTTGAGCTACGTAGTCTTTCCCGTTCTCACCTATTCCAACCAGCTCTTTTCCGAGAGCTTGCAGGAGAAAAAGACGCAAGTGCAGCAAGAATACCGAACGGCTGTGAACCAGGCGCAATACAACAAGAGCCCCCAGCTCCAGCAGCAGGTGCAGCAGCTCAACCAGACCCTTCAGAGCGCGGAAAAGAATGTGGAGGTGCAAGAGAAAGGGAAGGAGCGCGAGCAAGGCATCCCCACGGACCTCGCCGTACACGTCTATGGCGTCATCGGGGGCCTGCTCTACCTCTGGCTTTTCCGTCCCCAACTGTTGAAGTCCAGCCGCAAGGAGTATGAGGCCTTGGGGAAATCGATTGTCGGGCTTGTGGAAAAACTGAAACGCCTCGTGCAATGGAAACCAAAGACCAACTTGAAAAAAATAAGAAGAGTTGACTGAGGCAGGTACTAGGCGTGTTCCATGCTTGGGCTTTAAATGGGTTCGTTACCCAATCCTATCTCGCGCGGGGGTGGCAGATCGGCTATGCATCCGCCTGCAGAAACCTTTTCTTTTGCCTTACGAGGTTTGCAGCCAGCGGAGTAGGCGAGTTCGACTCTCGCCCCCCGCTTCCTTTTTTCCGGCTCTTGAACGTTCTTTCCAGGTTCCAACACGTTTAAAACCCCTGTCTTCGAAAGCTTTTCCTTCTCCGAAAGGTGTAAACTATGAAACATGCTTGGAGCCTGTTGTTCTTGTCTTTCCTGGTTTTCGGGTGTCTGGGTTCCCAGCAGCCTACACCAACACCTACTGCCCAGCCCACGGCAGCCCCCACGCTCGCGCCAACCGCCACTCCCGAGGCTAGCGCCACTCCGCTTCCTTCCCCTACAGAAACCCTCGTGTCCTCTCCTACCCCCCTTCCCACGCTTCCCGCTTCCTGCCTTTTTGACACGGATTGCGGTCCTCAAGAGACCTGCAACATCGCCTTGGGGGTCTGCGAGGCCTTAAACGCCACTCCTCGTCCGACCACATCGCCTTCCCCCACTCCTACGCTTAACGAAACCGAGCGCTTGCAGGGCATTGTCGCCCAAATGGAGCTGGAAGGAAACCGTTTCCTGGCCACGTTTTCAGAGGACTACACTCCCTTTAAGATGAGGGCTTCCGATTATGACGCGGCATACCTTAATCCTCGCGAGTACAACGTCGAGCACCTCTTCCGCGTACCCAAGGCGGTTGGCGAAATTACTTTCCAGCAGGACGTGAAGTTTGGGGCGCATATACGGAGGGAGCCGCTCCTTTCCGTTCCGTTCTCCCGCCGGACGGAATCGCTGGAGAACCGCAGGGTGTATGTGGACTTGCATTCCGATAATGTTCCGGGCGCCTTTCGGACGGGAAACTCGTCGGCCTTCTCCTGCTTTAACAACACGTACCGCGTCTTCGTCTTTCTGGACCAGCACCTCTACGATGCCCTGAAGCTCGCTCAACCCGGAGAAGAACCCATCCTTTATGCCACGCGCAGCCTCTTAGGCATTTGTCCTGCCTAAGCCGAAGAGCAAGCAGGGCACTCTTTTCTTTTTTCCACTTTTATTTCCCCAAAAGAAGGCCCCTCAAAATCAAAGCGCAGGATTTTGTTTATGATGCGTGGCTTCTTGTGGCACACGAGGCCTACCATTTCTTGAACTTGAAGGGAGGCCGCCAGCGCTACTGTGGTGTTCAGTACTCCCACCTGTTCGCACGAAAGCTCTTCTTTTGGCACGGGGGCCCAGCACTCGAAGCACGCCTTTCCGGGGACAAAAGAAAACACCCATCCTTCGCTCTTTAAAGCGGATGAAAAAATGCAGGGCTTTCCTTCCTTTACGCAATACCTGTTCAACGCCACTCTTGTGTCATAATTGTCTGTGCCATCCAAAACAAGATGGACATCTTCCAGCAACTCCCTCGCATTCCTTTCTTCCAGTTGCTCGAACCTTGCCTCCACTTCCACGCTTGGGTTTATTTCCAGCAGCTTTTTCTTGGCCGCCTCCACTTTTGCTTTTCCCACGTCCGCTTCCTCATACACTACTTGTCTCCCCAAGTCCGTGGAACGCACCTTTTCCCTATCTATCAGTACCAGCTTCCGTACTCCTAACTGCATACACAATAAGGCTGAAAAGCTTCCAATGCCTCCCATTCCCACGGTGGCGACGCTCAACGCATGCAGTTTCTCTTCTTGCTTACCCAGCAGTTTCCGTTGCCTCAAGTAGCGGTTTTCAGGCATACGCCTGTTTTAAGAACAGCGGCTTTTATACTCGTCTCATGGGTTGGTCATACCGTCTTGGGAGGTGGGCTTTCAAGTCGGTCAAAGGCGCTTTCCTAACGGCCTATACGAAGCCTCTTTTTGCCTTGGTGGCTTTGGGGTGGGCCTTCCTAGCCGCTTGGCAGACGAACCATCCGTTCGTGTGGGAATATTTTCGTTACTATGCAATCGGACAAGCCGCATGGCTCCTCTACTATGCCTACCTTCGCCTGCGTTTCGGGGAAGGGTCCCTAGTTACCTTGTTCCTGGACAGTTTCAGCGAGCCGAATTCGTTCATTACCAAAATAACGGGGGCGCTTCGGAGCATTTTCGCCATGCTTTCCCTGACCCTATTGCCTTTGGGGCTGCTCGTATTCACCGTCCTCAATTTCTATTTCCTCTTTTTAGGCGTCTTCTCCTTATTCTTCCCTGTCCCATCCGCCTCTTTCCTTTCTCAGACGGCCTTGTTTCTGTTGGGCATTTTGTTGGTGCGAAGCTATTGGGCGTACCGCTCTCGCTATAAAGCCATGGCAAAAAAGAAGGTTCAACGGATGGGCGGTTGGCTGGGCGAGATACTAAGCCAAGACGACAAGGTGCTCAACAGCGTGCTTTCAAAAGAAGAACTCGAATCGCTGGAAGAGTAGTGTTTACTTGAACACTTCCTCGATCTTCTTGACTACGATGCCCTTGTCCGTGATTTCCATGGGATGGATTTCCATGCTGTGCGACGTGCCCCTCATTTTTCGGATGTAGAGCGTTCGCGTCGCGCCGCTTCCCACGCCCAAGAAGTTCAACAGAATCACGCCGTCTGCCACGTACTCCTCCACGCTGTATTTCGAGAACTGCATGGCGGTGCTGCTTCCCAGCGTTTGCTCCGGAATCTCGGAAGTCATGATGCTCGTCAGTCCGGAGCGCGACAAGATGTAGGAAACCTTGAGTATGGCCTTGCGGATGGCTCCCTCGTTGTCGAGCTGCGTGGCCATCGCAGGAATCGAGTCGAACACGATCCGCTTGGCCCCAATCGAACGCGCCACGCCCAGCACATCCACCAGCAACTTGTCCATTTCCAGCTGGCCGGGGAGAATGGCGTGTTCTTCCTCGCTGGGAACGCCGGCTCTTGCAGACGTAGCGTCCACGATGGCGAGCAGTTCGTTGTCCTCCATTTCCTTCAAGTTCCACTTGAAGTTCAGCATGTCCTGCCTGATTTTTTCCGGCATTTCGTCAAACGTCACGAAGATGCCGGGCTCTTCCGCATCCAGCACACCCCGATACAGGAACTGGATGGAAAAAATGCTTTTGCCGGTCCCGCAGGCCCCCGAGACGAGGATGTTCCTTCCTTTGGGAAACCCGCCTCCCAGCAACGGGTCCAGACCATAGACTCCGCTTGTAGTCTTATCCATGTCCCCTCGCACTCCTAACGATTGCCGAGTATTTAAGTCTTTCTAAGCTACCCCCCAGACTTTCTTCGACTTCCCGCCTTTCCTCTCGCCATCATATCCTTCTTATCATTCACCCGGTTTTCCATTTTCTCAGTTTCCTCTTCGCACCCTTTTTCTCAGTTTCCTCTATTCTCCTTTTTCCTTTTTTTCCCCTCGCTTACCATGCCCTTAAATAGGCTCTATTCCCTCTCTTTTTTCATTGCGTTTTGATGGGGTGGTTTTGATGGCGAATGTCGTCGACCAGCTGAAGGCCATGGTGGCCAAAGCAAAAAAGGAGAAAGGCGTCGCTTGTTTCGTGGATGGCCCCAACATGATCCGCAAGGAGCTCGGCATCGACTTGGAAAAAGTAAGAAAGCGCCTGCAGAAGCACGGCACGTTGAAAGTCGCGAAAGTCTTTCTCGACCAGTACGCTTCCGACAAGCTGATCGAGGCCGTCACCAACCAAGGCTACGAAGTCGTCATCGTTCCCTCGGATGTGGATGTGGCGCTTGCCGTGGACGCCATGGAAGCCGTCTTCAACCCCAATGTGGACGTGATCGCCGTTGTTTCCCGCGATTCAGACTACAAGCCGTTGCTTACCAAAGCGAAGGCGCACGGCAAGGAAACGCTGGTGCTTGGCGTGGAGCCCGACTTTTCTTCCGCGCTGAAAAACACGGCGGACGTCGTCATCAACTTGAAAGAATAGTAATGGAAAAGGGGGTTAGCTACCCACCAAAACCCTGTTCCTCATCTTGTGGATGGCCATATCTATGCCTTTGTTTTCAACTATGACGGCGTTCATTAGCGGGGTAAGCATCGTCACCGCCAAAACATTTCCAAGCAGGTGGTATGCCGTGAATGGCGCTTGGCCTGCAATGGTCACGGCAAGCGGTTGTCCGAACTGCCACCCGAACAAGAGGGCTGTGACGGCATCATAAAACAACGTGGCAAAAACGGCGAACCCCACCCTATTTTTCAATCCCAATTTCCTCTTTTCAAAATACGCTCCCGCCGCATATCCAACTAAGGCGTACGCCATTGCCGTGTAAACGGTCCAGAGCCCCACTCTTCCTGAAATAAAATCGAAGGAAGCCAAAGCGAGAAAGGCAAAAACGGCACCAGCCCTCTTCCCCATTTTTTTCGCGAAAGGAAGCGTTCCCCCGAGAATAGGCTCTAGGTTGGGAAACACTTGAAAGAGGCGCAGCAAGACCGTTGCGAAAAGCCCTAACAAAAATTTTAGGCCTTGTGCAGGGGAACTGGGGTTTGTGGTTTCAGCCATTTTTCCTTTCACACCTGGTTGCGCTTGCGCAGTTGGTAGTAGCCGAACCCTATTAATATCATGCCCCCCATCGCGGCGCCTACCACCGGGTTTAGCAGCAACGCAAAAAGCCCTGTCGGCCGAGTTGCGGAAACCGTTGGGACAAGGGTATTCGTGGGAGTGGCTGCGCTCGTTGCGGAAACGCTTTTCGCTAGCATAGGCTCCGGCGTGCCGCTGGGCGTAGGCGTTC
>SBBD01000044.1 GCA_005239845.1 archaeon
CTCGCGTGAATCAACGCTTTCGAGGGAATGCAGCCGTGGTTCAAACAGATGCCGCCGAGCTCTTCCGGCTCGACGCAAACGACTTTCTTCCCCAATTGCGCGGCGCGGATAGCGGCAACGTATCCGCCTGGGCCTGCCCCGATGACGAGCACTTCCGTGCTCTGCGCCATTTCCCCTACGACCATAATAAAATTCGCCCTTGACTGTGCGCCCCTAATCTGGTTCTCTCCCCTTCTACTTGTGTTCCTTGTTCCCCCTTCTCCTTTTTTCTTAAAGCTCCTCCATCCAGTTGGGTTCCTGCAGTTTTTGCACGAACTCGTTCATGAACCTGGCTGCCGCGGCTCCGTCGGAAATGCGGTGGTCGAACGTCAAACCGAGGTAGGTCATGGGCTTCATGACCATTCTCCCGTCCTCCACGACGACCCGCTGCCTGGTGCGGTAAATGCCGAGGATGGCGCACTCGGGGGGGTTGATGACGGCAGAAGCAAAGACCCCTCCAACGCTTCCAAGGTTGGTAACTGTAAATGTGCCACCCCTGATCTCGTCAAGCCCCAGTTTCCTCGTCCTTGCCTTGTCCGAAAGCTCCCGCATTTCCTTCGCAATCTGTAGAATGTTCTTGGATTCCACGTTTTTCAAGACCGGGGCAATCAGGCCTTCCTCCGTGTCCACGCCCACCGCGATGTTGTAGTAATCGTGTAGCACGAGTTCTTGTTTTTCCTCGTCCAACGACGCGTTGAAGACGGGATGGTCCTTCAGCGTCTCCACGAGCGCTTTCATGATGAATGCCAACGGAGTAAGCTTAATGCCTTGCTTTTCCGCTGCTTCCCTTCTCCGCTCGCGCAACGAAAGAAGGAACGTGAAATCCGCTTCTTCCACGTACGTGACGTGCGCGTTCTGCTGCCACGAAAACTGCATGCGCTCCGCAATCGTCTTCCTCAAATGCGTCAACGGCAGGCGTTTTCCTTTCCCCAAATCAAATGACAATTTTTTTGGTGGCACAGCGTAGCTGCCAACTGCTGCTGATTTAATGCGTTGCACGTCTTCCGCCGTAATCCTTCCCCCGGGCCCCGTGCCTTTTACGCTGCCGAGTTCCACGCCCAATTGTCTTGCAAGGGCTCTCACGGAAGGAGGAGCTAAGATGGCTCCCGACGAAGCCTCCTGTAACGCTGGAGCAGTAGACGCCGTAGTTTGTGTGGAGGGAGCTTGAGCCGTAGCCGCCATCGTTTTTGTTATTATTTTTTCTTCGAGGGGAGGAACGGGCTCTCCCGGGTTTCCGATGGTGACGAGAGGCGTATGCACCTTAAGCGTGTCTCCTGCTTTTCCGTAGAGCTTCAACACCGTTCCGTGCATCTGTGAAGGTATTTCCACGACGGCCTTGTCCGTCTCTATCTCTGCAAGCGGCTGGTCTTCCTTTACCGCATCGCCTTCCTGGACGAGCCACTTCACGAGCACCCCTTCCGTGATGCCTTCCCCCACGTCCGGAAACAGCATGTGCTTGGCCATCGTTTTCACCGATAAATCTGGAATGACGTATTCCTTATAATTACTGTCCCTCCTCCTGCTTCTTCAGTTGCTCGTTAGAAAGCAGCCACTTCCTGCACCGCCTTCTTGATGCGCGACGTGTCCGGCAAGTAATAATCCTCCAGCTTAGCTAGCGGAATAGGCACGTCGTAGCCCGTCACGCGTCTTACGGGCGCCTCCAAGTTCAGCAAAGCCTTTTCGCTAATGCGCGCGGCAATCTCTGCCCCGAACGCTCCAGTCCTCGGAGCCTCGTGGACGATGACTGCCCTGCCCGTTTTCTTCACGCTTTCCAGCACGGTTTTTTCGTCGAAAGGGCTCAAGCTGCGAATATCCACTACCTCTACACTCGCCTCCTTCAAGGAATCCGCCACTTCCAGACTGGTGCGCACCAAAGACCCCCACGTTACAATCGTTACGTCGCTGCCTTCCTTCGCCACCCTCGCCTGCCCCAAAGGAATCGCGTACGGTTCTTCGGGAACTTCCTCCTTGAACGCCCGATACAACCTTTTTGGCTCGAAGAAGATGACGGGGTCCGGCATTCGGATACTCGAAATCAGGAGCCCCTTCGCCTCTTTCGGCCCTGACGGAATCACGACGTTCAAGCCGGGAACGTGTGCGTAAATGGCTTCCATGCTCTCGGAATGGTGCTCTAACGCGCGCACGCCTCCTCCCCAAGGAGCCCGCAGCACCAACGGAACCGTGAATCTTCCTCTGGAACGGTTGCGCATTCGCGCCGCGTGGGAAATGAACTGGTTGAACGCCAAGTACGTGAAGCCATCAAACTGGATTTCCGCGACGGGCTTCATGCCCTTGATGGCCAGTCCAACAGCCGTTCCGATAATGCCTGCCTCGGCAAGCGGCGTGTCCACCACGCGCTGCTCGCCGAACTTTTCCAGAAGGCCTTGCGTGACCCGAAAGACGCCGCCATCTCTTCCCACGTCCTCGCCCATCACGATGATGGAAGCATCGCGCTCCATTTCCTGCATCAAGGCTTGGTTGATGGCCTGCACCAAATTAAGCTCCATACTGCTTTTACCCCATTCTGGCCTCGTTTTCGGTATATATTGTATTCTCGGAGTTTATGTACGTGTTTTTCCTTCCAGCGATTTCTTCTTACTGCTTTCATCCTTCCATTGATTTCTTCATTTCCTGCATCTGCTCCTTCAAGTCTTGCGTGAGTTCTGCGTTCAAGTACGTGAACATGTCTTCCGGGTTGGGTTTGTAGGCCTCTGCCTTCCGTACGGCGTCCTCCACTTCCCGCGTGGCGGCTTCCTGCACCTTCTTCTCGTATTCCTCGTCCCAAAGCCTCTTGCCCTTCAAGTAAACCTGAAAACGGGTGAGCGGGTCCTTCTTTTTCCAGTACTCCACTTCCTCGTCGCTGCGGTACTTTTTCGGGTCGTCGGAAGTCGTATGCGCTTGCATGCGGTACGTAATGGCCTCGATCAGCGTAGGCCCTTTTCCTGAATAAGCCTTTTCCAATGCGGCTTTCGTGGCCGCGTATACCGCGAGGACGTCGTTCCCGTCCACTTGCAGCCCCTCAAACCCGTAGGCAAGTGCTTTCTGGGCAATGGTCTGCGCATGCGTCTGCTTCGTGATTGGAGTGGAAATGGCGTACTGGTTGTTCTGACAGAAGAAAATGCAGGGCACTTGGAAAACCCCGGCAAAATTCATGCCTTCGTGCACCTCTCCCTCTGAAGTGGCGCCGTCTCCGAAATAGGTGATGGCCGCTGCCTTTTCCTTCTTCAGTTTCATGGCCCAAGCGATTCCTACGGCATGAGGCACCTGCGACCCCACCGGAATGGCGACCGGCAAGTTGTTCTGGTCTGCAGGCATCCTGCTGCCCTCCTCGTTCCCCATCCAGTAAAGGAAAAGCTGTTCCATGGAAACGCCGCGCGCAAGATAGACGGCATTCTCGCGGAAGGAGGGCACCCCGAAATCCGCTTTCTGCAAGGCCAGCGCGCTTCCCACTTGCGCTCCCTCCTGGCCTTCCGTTGGAACGTACGTATAGCAACGGCCTTGCCGCTGAAGCGAGATGGCCTTCCTGTCAAATACGCGCGCACGCACCATGTTCTCATATATTTTCCTCAGCAGGTTTTCATCCAGTTTTGGCTCGAGCGTTTTGTCCACGGCGCCGTTCTCGTCCAAGACCTGCAGGTACTCGGTCTTTCCCTCAAAAACGATTTTTTTAGGCATAGGCCGTCATCCTACCTCGTACTTTGGCTGCGTCAAGGATGCCGTTTTGGTTTTCAACGCGTTCTTCATGAACAGTTCCCCCGCCTTATACGAACTTCTAACGAACGGCCCGCTCGCGACGTACAAGAACCCCTTCTCTAAAGCTCTTTCCTTGTACCAAACAAATTTTTCTGGAGGCACGTATTCCCTCACCTCCAAGTGTTTTGTGCTCGGCCTCAAGTACTGTCCGATGGTCAGCACCGACACTTCTATTGCCCTCAAGTCATCCATGGCTTTCAGCATGTCCTCCTCCTTTTCTCCCAAACCCACCATGAGCCCGCTCTTCGTGTAAATCTCGGAGTTCATCCGTTTTACTTGTTCCAGCGTCGAGAGGCTTTGCTTGTAGTTCGCCCTCGCATCTCTTACAAAGCGCTGCAAGGGCTCCGTGGTCTCCAAGTTGTGGGCAATGACGTCCGGTTGCGCTTCCACGATTTGCCTAATGCATTCGCTGTTTGCCTTGAAGTCGGGAATCAACACTTCAATTTTTGTTTCCGGCGTCTTTTCCCTTATGGCTTTAATGCATGCCGCAAAATGTCCTGCCCCCTGGTCCGGCAAGTCGTCGCGATCCACGCTCGTAATTACCACGTAATCCAGCTCCATGCGTTCCACGGCTTCTGCGACATGCAGGGGCTCTTCCGGGTCCAGCGGGTTTCCGGTTTTCCACGTCTTCACGGCGCAAAAACGGCAGCCTCTCGTGCACGTGTCGCCCATGACCATGAACGTGGCGGTTCCGCCACTCCAGCACTCGTTCAAGTTAGGGCATTTCGCTTCTTCGCAAACGGTGACCAGCCGCTTTTCCCTCAGTGTGCCGTACACGTTTTGGTACCGCTCGGGCACGCGCTTTTTTCGAACTTCAGGGACACGAAGTGGAGGGACGCCATGAAGAGCTTGTGCGCCGCGCGCTTGGCGGCGCCCCACGAAGCACAGA
>SBBD01000021.1 GCA_005239845.1 archaeon
ATCGGGGGCTTTCTCCAAGTTGTTCAGATAACATTTGAGTATTAACTCTTTTTGTCTGCGCCAATATTTCTAAAATCTTCTTTTTGATAAAAGCAAGTTTTTCTTTAAATTCTAAATCAGGATTAGTACCTAAAATTATTTTTGCTGAATCAACAATAAAGGTTGAACCAGTTTGCGTTAAATTCACAATTTCCCCACTTGGCGCATACATATTCAATTACCTTTTTTAATTAATTTTGAAAAGTTTTTTGTAATGCTTTCCAGCTCATCTGCTAATTCGAGTTGTTCCTTAGGTTTTAACGAAAATAGTAATTGCATTTTTTTACTTATAGCTCCGGCATTATATAAAAGATTCATTATAATTAACTGTTTTTGTGGTGGAAATTTTTGAGTAAGTTTCATTATTGCATCGGGGTCATTCGGTATGCTAGTCGTTAGAATATACTCCGCAGGGTATTTTTTCTGAATATCAGCAAGTTTTCGGATAGCCTTCGCTGTACCAGAAAAATATGATTCATAAAAAGCTTCAAAATCATCAACAAAGGGTGCGTTGCGTTCTTTTTGAGGATTTTTTACCTTTCTGTGCGGCATAGGCAACAGTTATATGAAATTTGGGTTTAAAAGTTTATTCATCAACCGTTATGCGTCAAATACCGAAAAGTCTTTAAATCAACCGTTAAAACGACAGCACCTCGTCTGGGCGCTTCCTCCCAAAATATAATCAATTAATATAGTTATATTTCGTGTTGTTACACATGGCTGAAGTGGATGAGGAAGCGGTATTGCAGGAGTTGGGGCTGACGGGCAACGAAGCCAAGGCGTACATGGCCTTGACGTATTTGGGGCCTTCGATTGCATCGGATGTCGCGCAGAGGGCAGGCATTCATCGGGCACTGGCCTACAATACACTCGCCCGACTCGTACAAAAAGGGTTTGCCTCGGAAGTCGTGCAGGACAAGACGAGGATGTTCTCCGCAATTTCGCCGGAAGAGTTGAGACTCAAGCTGGAGGAGAAAGAAAGTGCGCTGCGCAAGGACGTGGAAGGGCTCGTGGGAGCATTGAAGAAGACGTACCGCAAGACGAAGGGGCCTTCCGCGAAAGTGTTCACGGGCGCTGACGGCATAAAATCCATTCTCTCGGAAGAACTCGAGAACACGCCGGAAAACGGCACAATTTACGCCTACCGTGCCCTGCCGGAACTCGCGCGGTTGACGCCCATCTTCGTCGCGTGGTGGCACAAGAAAAGGGTGGCGAAAGGCGTGCGCATGCAGTTCCTGATGGACCGTTCTCCTGCTTCGTTAGAGCGCGCCGCTGAACTGAAGGAAATGGAGTTGACGGACGTGCGTTTGTTGAAGGGGGAAGACCACGTTCCCGTAACGTACCACATTTTTGGAGAAAAAGTTTCCATCATTTCTGCATCCCCTGAAGAAATGCTGGGAATCATCATGGAGAGCCCAGGCATCGGCACGCTCTTCCAGCAAGAATTTCTGGCAGCATGGCAGAAAGCCTCTTCAGAGTACGGCAAGGGAAACAAATAAAAGGTTGAAAAGGAGGGCAAGAGTTCATGGCGCTTCCCACCATCCGCAGAATCAGGAAAAGGCTGGCGCAAACCCTTGGAAAAAGGTGGAGATGGACTCCGTTTTTGGCGCATTTCCCGAGCAAGGAAGATGAAAAGCTAGGGCAAAGGCTGGACGAGGGACTTCAACGCTTCATGCAACTAGGAGGACAGCATGCGCACGAGTTTTTTGCTGCGCGCCCCACAAGAGAGGAAAGAGACGTGTATGCCGTGCAGCCGTTCCGCTTCCAAGGGCAAACACCCATAGGTCCTCAACGCTATCCCCGGCCGCTGCCGGTCACGACGCGAGCTGTTGCCGAGTTTTCGCTGAAGCGGTGGGCGGAGTTCAAGGCAAGGCAAATCGCCAGCGTGTTTTTGCATCGTGAAATCTCGAGGGACAGAGCGAAAAAGGAGGAAACGGAAGGGGAGAGGATGGAAAGGGAAGCGCGTTGGAATGCCATCCATAGAGAACTGGAGCGCGGCATCATGCAGTGGGTGAAGCTTGGAGGCAACAGCGCCCTTCGCTTGCGCGTGTTTTGGGGGGGCGCGAAAGAAAGCGTGGACGGCACGCTGGATAACAGCGATAGAGACACGATGAACCGAATACAAAAAATGGCACTCCGGCTTCACGAGGAGGGCATCCCGGCTTCCGTCGAGTTGTTGTTCGCGGATTTTCATGCAAGAGTCATCAACAAAAAGAGCGAAGAAGCAATTGACAAATACAGAAACGGAGTGCAGGAGGAGGCCAGGCTGCGCGGATTTCAAATAATGCCCCTCAGTACGCTTTGGCACCAGCACAATCCTCTCCAGACAGACACAAGCAATCCCTTGAAAGCATTCGAGGCCATCGTGGGAGCTGCACTTACGGTAAGAAAGGCAAGGGAAGTCAGCTTGGCGACCTTGGGCGCCTTGCGTGCGAGAAAGCACTCGGAAGCAGTAAAAAAAGGAGAAGAAACCCCGGTCAGTGCTTCCGAACTTTATACAGTTGTAAGGGGCATTGAAAGACTCATGTTGGAGGAAAGCCAAGCACAAGAACGCTTGCCGCCTGGAACCGTATACGTGGACTTCGGGGCTCCAAAAGAAGCTCCGCATTATCCTCAACGCACGCTCTTCATTTGGGCGCATGGCAGAGGGCATGCGGAGAAGCCGTGGGCGGACAAAGTCATTCGCGTGCTCAAAGAAGAAGCGTTGCCGCCCTTACGACTAGGAGATTGGTATGACACGCGAAAGTTGCCGAAAAGAACGCGGCTGTTGATGAAATGGAAGTCGCAGGTCATGGGAGGAAAACTCATGCCGGACACGGAACGGAGGCAAAGATGGAGGCGCAGGATGTTGAAAACGGCGGCGGCGCTTGGCGCCATCGGCGTGCTTGGAACCGGAACGTTGGCAGGTATCGGACACGTGGAGCGGAAGGAGAAACAGCCTCCGGAAGTGGAAATGGAAATCGAGCAAATACTCGAAGACGCCCCACAACCTGTGGACTCTCTCGAAGTGAGGAGGGAAGCGGATTCCCTCAGAAAAACAGGGGTAAGATACCCTGAAATATGGGCCTGGCTTAATAGGAGCGGGTTGCAGGCGCGGCTGGCAAAGATGCTGAAGTACTACTGGCGAGTTCCAGAAGAGGTAAAGAAAAAAATGGCCGAGGGTACCTTCACACCCGCACAGTTAAAAGTGCTCGAAAGAATATTAGAGAGGGGAGGAACAGCGCCTACGCACCCTCACACAGAGGATTATGACAAGTTCGTGTACAGCTTGTGGGACTTGAATAATGTTACGAGGGCGTTCAGAAGCTATAACCCACATTCAGACAGGGAAGCAAACTATCAGCGCGTCCGTTCAACGCTTTTTGCAGACATAGGACCGCGGCTACAGACCGGAGACTTTATTGAGAGAGACATCAGGAGCAAGCATGAACAACTCTTGCAGGCTATTTTTGACGAAAAGAATTACGAGGACGCGAAACAGAGCGGCATCTTAGACCTCTTCTTTGCTCAGGCGAACTGGAGAAAGCGACCGCTCTTTGAAGGATTGTTGCCTCAATTGAAGACTTCTGCAGACCGTTACGTTCTCGGAAGCGTACGGATGCAAGACCAGCCGCTAAGCAGTTGAGAACAATTCAGGGAAAACGTGCAGGAAGGCGCACGGGCGAGCTCAGAATTTGCCAAGAAAATGTTCGGAAAAAAGAGACACTAACTCAAAATCCATAAAAAGAAAGGAGAGCCGGAGGCGTTGTTTGAAGTGGTCGGGTATTCTCGAACGCCTCCTGCGTCCCCCTCTCTCCCTTTTATTCAAAGGAACAGAAAAAAAACCAAAAAAAACTAAGCGGCAGTTTCTTTCTCTTCTCTTACCCGACTAAGAAAGAAAGACGCCTCACTTGCATTTTTCAACATTTTTTAGTGCCCCCCACCGCCTCCTGCGTTGGCCTGCTCCTTCGCGATGTCCTCGATCGGCATCAGGATCGGCCGCATCTCGAACTCCTGCCAATTCGAATAAGCCGCGCCGGCATGCCAGAAGTAATACATGCAGTAAGCAGTTGCAGCCATGGCCGCGAACAAGTTGAACCCGCCGCCCACCAAAGCGATTTGCGCGTAGAAGTAGATGGCCACGAGGCCCGCAATCAAGGACTTCCAGACGCGCTCGTAGACGAAGCCCATGACGTGATAGTACTCGTCCACGACCTCTGCTTTCGTCTTCGCGATCTCGTACTGGTGCTTGCGCAGCTGGTCGAACCCCGACTTGTCCCCCAAGGGACGGGGCTTTCCTAGCCTGCCGTACCCCGGAGTGAACCTCCTGAGCACCATGTCCACGGCATGCGGATTGTATACCATAACTTATTCCACCCGACCTTCCCATTCTTTGCTTGTACTCAACCAACCTCTTGTTTGCTTTTTCCAAAACGTTTCAGGCTTCATCCCCCTTTTTTGTCCACCATTTTCCCGTTTTACATCATGTGCTTTCCTTCGCTGAGCACGTACGCGTTGTGCGTCACCGCCCGCACGGGGTCGTGCTCGTAGTCCGCCCAGTTTCCGGCATACCCTCCCCAAGCCTTCGTCCAATGACGGGAAGCGAGAGCGGCGCCAATAATGGCTGCAACGGCAAACGAGGGCTCTCCCCCCGCACTGTAAGCAGTAAAGGAAATGAGCGCCAAAGCCAATCCGACAAGAGTAAGCGCCACGTGGCGATAGGTGTTGGACATGGTGTTGTTGTATTGCGTAACGAGCTCGCGCCGCGTGCCGATGCGCCACAGGCTGTCAATAGTAATCCTGGTAGTGCCTGCGGCATTTCCCTTGCGCGACCATTCCTTAGGCTCAGGCATGGCCTTCCAG
>SBBD01000127.1 GCA_005239845.1 archaeon
CAACATCGCCCCACTGGAACGTCACGACGCCGACATTCCAGTGGGGCGATGTTGGGGATGAAACTTCTTACACGCTTGTGATCGACGACAGCCCGAACTACGGCGCGGACAACATTTACGACAACGCTAACATCCCTGCGAACACCACATCGGTTACTATAGAAAACACCCTTTCTGAGGGAGTGTACTGGTGGCGAGTGGCTTCTGTGAACTCGGCTGGAGACAACTGGTCGGAAAACCGAAAAATCACTATTGACGCAACCGTCCCGGCCGTAAGCGCGACGACTCCGACAAACGGCGCCACCGGCGTTGCTGTTACCCAGAATGTAATCGTGGTCTTCGACAACTCCATGGACGCCGGTGTCGAGCCGTCACTGACGCAGACGGCGGGCAGCGACCCCGGCGGATGGACCTTCGCCGGCTGGAGCACCACCACGTATGAGAACGACACCGCGACTTGGACTCACAACGACTGGGCCAAGGGAGACTCGGTCACGATGCAGGTGTCCGGCTACAGGGACAAGGCTGGCAACGAAAACTCCGCCTACAGCTGGTCGTTCACGACTGCCTCGACGGTCACGGGCTCATGGACCCAGACAAACTGGTCGGGCGGGGCTGGCGGGACCTCGCCGCCGCCCGTGGTCGTGATCCCTGCCGCTGCAACGGATTATTCAACTGGTGAAAATGAAAACGTGGTGGCGGCCGGGCAGATCACGCTCTTCACGCCGGCGAAAACTGACAACAAGACATACACCGAGGCGGGCACAAATATCGTTACGGGAACCGCGGTCGGTGGGACTTCAACCAACAACTTGGACTCGGATGATAGCACGTACTATGAAGTCGATTCAGCCTCTACAGGTGGAAGCAGTGCCACATGGTACTATACCGAAAACCTGCTCGTAGCATCAGACGACGACCTCAATTCACCTTGGGGCGATCACGCGATACTTACATTTACTCCCAACACGACCCAAAACTATCTTTTCATTGCCAATTCATTCGTATCGATGAGCAACACTACGGGACAAGGACAGGTAAAGTTCAGCATAGACGGCGTGGATTACGCGCAGGAGAATTTTATTGCCAGTGGCGCCGGCGGTGCAAACCTTTTCACGTTCGCGACACACAAGGTGATTCAACTCAGCAGTGGAAGTTCCCACACTGCCAAAATAGAGTTCAGAAAAGAATCCGGTGGGACGGGGACCGAGAACATTGAAAATTCCGTTATCATTGCTATTCCATTATCGGCTTCCAGCCAGACTGCCGAAAATGAAACAGTTGCCCAGACCGCATTAACAACTTATGACAACCGCACGATCCTGAATTTCTCATCCAGCGCGGACAACTACCTTGTTTTGGGCAGCGCGATTGTGATGAACAACGGTACAGCGAATTCTTCGTATGTGCAGCTGGCCCGAGGGGATACTTCTCAGGGAGAGATGCTGCAGGAATCGATTGGTGCCGACAACAGTTATTATTACAATACTGCCCGCATGTTCACCCTCGGTGCAGGAGAGGACCAATATTTCTCAATCCAATACAAAGCTGAATCCGCTACTGCAGGGAACGAAGCTATAATAGACAATGCCAGAGTGACGGCGGCGAAATTGAGTGATATCGGTGGCAATGCTTGGACGGAGGAAAGCGAAAGCGGTGGATCAACCACTTCAACTTCATGGGACAACGTAGTGACTTTGAACTTCACGGCAGCTGAGGATAATTATCTTATACTGGCGTTTGCGCTGTTTAACTATTCTGACACGGCTACGAACGGCAGAGTACAGCTTTTGTTCAACTCGGACAACGACGACAATTACGGTGAGGCATACTACCGCCCCAAGGACGCAACTGACTACGTACCATATTTCGTTGCGAAAAGGGTAGAATTTACGGCGGGGGCAAAAAGTTTGGCTTTGAATTACATGTCCTCGGTGGGAACAGCAACCACATCTATCAAAAACGCAAGGATAATTGTGATAAGGCAAGGTGGCGCGTCAAGCACCAATTCCCTGGACGTTTGGCACGACTCCGGCCAAGTAACGGTAAACCAAGATAATTTGAACAGCATCTATATCCAAAATAACTTCAAATCCAGCGCCAGTGCAACTTATGCTTGGCAGATTTACAACGTGAACACAACATCTTGGGAGAATATAGGGTCGGGCGCGGTAAGCACTAGCGAAGTGACTTGGGAAAACATGCTCACTTCTAATTTAGCCAACTATGTCTCAGATGACTCGGGTTTCGAAAACATTCGCGTACGACTGTATACTGAGGGTGAGGCCTCGGCCCACAGATCCCAGGAAGATTTCCTTATGTACCAGATCGAGTACAACAGCTCCGACAACTATGCTGAGAACGGTTACTTGGAGTCGGACATCCTCGACCTTGAGAACTATGACTGGGACAACGCCACGTGGGAAAACCTGACCCAGAACAACACAAGCGTCGGCGTGAGCATAAGGACCAACAACGCCGACAACAACCCGTACGACGGCGGCTGGGGCGGCTGGCAGAGCATTGAGAACGGAGTGAACTTCAGCAGCAGCGACAGGTATCTCCAGTACCGTGTTGAACTGGCGACGACCGACCCGACGATCACCCCAGAATTCTACGAGATCACTTTCTACTACTCGGAAGCGGCCGCGGCCGCGCCTCCGTCCATGCCTCAGCAGGTCTCGCCAGACAACGACAACTACAACAACGACAGCACGCCAACGCTACAGTGGACTAACGTTTCGAATGAGAATTCGTTCAGAATCGTGATTGACCAGGACCCGACCTTCACCGGGGACAACACCTATGACAATGCTAACATCGGCCCGGACAACACCTCCCTTGAAATAGAAAACTCGCTCGCGGCTGGCCTCTGGTACTGGAAGATTGCGGCCATTAACGACTACGGAGAAAACTGGTCTGAGAACTACTGGCAGTTCACGATCGACACGACCGCCCCAAGCGTGTTCGACCTGGTGGCGCCCCAGAACCGCGAGAACAGCAACCAGCAGACGCAGACGCTGCAGTGGCAGAACAACGGCGACGACGTCGGGATAGACAACTTCATAATTTACGTGGACGGGGCCGAGAACACGACGGTGACCGACAACACCGCGACATCGACCGTCTTGGACTTTGCAGTCGGCACATTCACTTGGTACGTGGTGGCGATGGACTACGCCGGGAACACCCGCCAGTCGACATCGACCAGGACAATCACCATTGATACCGCCCTCCCGAACGTTTTCAATCTCGTGTCGCCGCCGAACGACGAGAACGACAACAACCAGACGCAGACGCTACAGTGGCAGAACAACGGGGACACCGGCGGGCTGGAGAACTTCAAGATTTTCGTGGACGATTTGGAGAACGCCATCGTTACGGACAACAGCGCGACCTCTTACAACTTGGACTTTGAAACTGGCACGCACACTTGGTACGTTATTGCGGTTGACCATGCAGGTAACGAGCGCCAATCGACCTCTACATTCACACTCAGGATAGATATCACTCCGCCGTCAGCGCCGAGCAACCAGACGCCTGAAAACGACAACTTCAGGGACGACAACTTACCGACATTCACATGGAGCGAGCCCGAGACGCCTGAGAACTACACGCTCGTGATTGACGACGATCCGGCCTTTGGATCGCCGACCCAGACGATAACCGACATCACCGACAACACGTACACGCTCACCACAGAACTCGCAGAAGGCAACTACTACTGGCGCGTCAAGATGTACGACAACGCCAAGAACGAGAGTTCCTGGTCGCAATACTTCTTCATAACCATCGAAAATGTCGTGCCGATGGTCACCGATGTCACGCCCGACAACGTCGCGGATGTCCCGGCAGACCAGAGCGTGATAGTGGTATTCGACAACTCCATGGACACAGGGGTCGAGCCGTCGCTGACGCAGACGGGCGGCACCGACCCCGGCGGATGGAGCTCCCCGAGCTGGAGCGCCACAACATATGAGAACGACACGGCGACCTGGACTCACAATTCCTGGACTGGCGGCGACAACGTCACTATGCAGGTTTCCGGCTACAAGGACAAGGCCGGGAACGACAACACGGCGTACAGCTGGTCCTTCGGGATAGCAACAACGGCAAACGCGACCGCCACCGGGCCGACCGGTTATGAAAACACCACGAGTATCACTCTTACTTACAGCTACTCTGGATCCCCGAGCCAAGTTGAAATCTGGTACACGACAAACGGTGGCACGGCCTGGTCAACCGTTGACAACGACAACTCGGTGGACGGGTCCATGGCCTGGACCGCCCCCTCCGACGACAACTACGGCTGGTATGCGAGGGCGATTGGAGGGGGTTCCGTTGAAAACGCTCCTTCGGGCGGCACCGCGCCGGAAGCTGGTTATCTGATAATCGACACAGTCTTGCCAACCGTCACGGACACGTCCCCGCAAAACAGTGCTTCAAGCGTTCCTATTGAAAACAGCGTGATCGTTTACTTCGACAACTCGATGAACACAGGGGTCGAGCCGTCGCTGACGCAGACGGCGGGCACCGACCCCGGCGGATGGACCTTCGCCGGCTGGAGCACCACAACTTACGCTAACGACACCGCGACCTGGACGCACAACGTTTGGTACGGTGGCGACTCCATCACCATGCAAGTTTCCGGCTACAGAGATCTGGCAGGGAACGACAACGTCGCCTACAGCTGGTCGTTCTCCACTGGCGCGGGCGCGCTCGCAACCGCCACAGGCCCGACCGGCTACGCGAACAGCACGAGTATCACTCTTACTTACAGCTACTCTGGATCCCCGAGCCAAGTTGAAATCTGGTACACGACAAACGGTGGCA
>SBBD01000026.1 GCA_005239845.1 archaeon
AACTTTCCCTTCGAGTACATCATCGTGATTTTTGCGGCCATCATCGTCATGATGCTCCTCCTGCTGTTCATCATCAACCGCATGGAGCCCGGATGACCATGGTTTTTGAATCCTTCGCAAAAAAGTATGCCGAGCTCGAGCGCTACTACGCGGCGGCAGGCTTCAAGATTTCCTTCCCTCTTTTTGTGGCCCTCGTCTTCTTCGCGGCCACCCTCGTTTCCACTCTCTTCCTCCTGCTCTTCAAGAGCGTGGTCACGAGCGTCGTGGCGTTCATCGCCTTCCTCACGCTCTCCATCGTCATTCCCATCAGCATCCGCACCAGCCGCATCGAGCAAGTAGAAGCCAACCTTCCCGACGCCTTGAAGCACATGTCCTCCATCTTGCGTGCAGGAGGCACGACGGAAGACGCGCTGGAAGAAGTAGCCAACTCGGATTACGGCCCTTTAAGCGTCGATTTGAAGATGGCGCTCATCCACTTGAAGGAAGGCAAGCCGTTCGATGACGTGCTCTTGGACGTGGCGGAAGAGACGGGTTCCGAACTCTTCCGGAGGACGGCCACCATCATCATTGATGCCAAGAAGGCGGGGGCGGGGCTCGCGGACGTCATGGACTCGATTGCGGAAGATACGCGCGACTTGATCCGCATCAACCGCGAGCGCGTCTCCAGAACAACGATGCCCGTGCTCTTCCTCTACATCTCCTCGCTGGCGCTGGCGCCCTTCATCTTCGGCTTCACGCTCACCATCGTCCTGTTCATCGGGTGCGGCTTGCAGCAGGCCCTCGGAGGAACCCCCCTGGCCATTGACGCGCTGAAGACGCTGCTCATCACGTTCATTGCTATTCAGACGACGATTGCCGCGCTGGCCATCGGCATCATCCGCGAAGGCAAGGCGCTCAAGTACCTCTTGCGGGCACCCTTCATGATCCTCATTTCCCTGCTCGCCTACCACGGGGGACTCTGGATCGGAAGCATGCTCATCGGGGCCGGCTCCAGCTGCTAAAAAACTAGCGGCATATGCTTTTCAACTTCCCTGCTTGTAAAACCATCCTTTTATATTTTTCAACCTCCAAAAGTTCACCTATCCTGATTCCAATCGTTGATTCTCCATGGCTGCCAAGCGCGACTACTACGAAATTCTGGGCGTGCTCCGCGACGCCACTCCGCAGCAGCTGAAGGACGCCTACCGCGCGCTGGCCTTGAAATTCCATCCCGACCGCAACAAGGCAAAAGAGGCGGAAGAAAAATTCAAGGAAATTTCCGAGGCCTATGCCGTGCTCAGCGATTCCGAAAAAAGGGCGCAGTACGACCAGTTCGGGCACGAGGGCTTTGACCGCATGTATTCCGCCGAAGACGTGTTCCGCAGCGTGGACTTCGAGGATTTGTTCCGAGAGTTCGGGTTTGGCGGCATGAGGATGGGCGAAGGCTCCGATTCCGGTTTTTCCAGCGTGTTCGAGCACCTGTTCGGCTTTTCCCCGCAACCCCGCCATGGAGAAAACCTGCAAACCCAGGTGTCGGTCACTTTGGAAGAGGTGGCGAAAGGAACTGAAAAACCCGTTGAATTCTTTCGCTTCCAAGCCTGCGAAAGCTGCAATGGAACGGGGGCGGAAGGCGGGAAACTGCAGGCGTGCCCTTCCTGTCGCGGTTCCGGCCAGCAACGCCAGGCCCGCCGCATGGGCTACTCGCAATTCATTACGGTAACCACCTGCTCGGCCTGCCACGGGACCGGCCGAACGGCCTCGAAAACATGCCGAAGTTGCTCGGGTTTAGGCCGAATGAAAACACAGGAAAAAATCCGCGTGCGCATTCCGACAGGGATTGAGGACGGCTTCCTCTTGCGCGTGAAAGGCAAAGGGAACGCCTCCGAACAGGCGGGGCTTCCTCCCGGGGATTTGTTCGTCCAAGTATCTATAAGGCCGCACCCGTATTTCGAAAGGGCGGGTTCCGACCTCGTCCATGAAATCGAGATTCCCTTTACGCTGGCCGCCTTAGGAGGAGAAATCGAGGTGCCTACGCTGGAAGGAAAAGCCCGCCTCCGCGTTCCTCCCGGCACGCAACCCCGCTCGGTTTTCCGCATGAAAGGGAAAGGCTTGCCGGATGAAAACGGAAGGAAAGGCGATGAATTGATCAACGTGGACGTCCTCATCCCTGAAAAACTGAGCCAGCGGCAACGCGAGCTCTTGGAAGCATTCGAGGAAGAGGACGGCGAGTCAAGGAAAAGCGGCCACCCTCGTGGAAAAGGGAGGCTCTTCAAGCGTTTTCTCGGATAAGGCCGTACTCGCGTTCTCGCCTGCGCCTTATTTCTTTTGAAACCGCTCGTAGATCCGGAACGCCAGCAACGCCGCGTCCCTCTCGTGCGGCCTCAACAGGTATTTCGGCAATTCGTCCTTCGAAACCCAAGCGTGCCCGATGTGCTCCTTTGGATTCAAGGTAACCGCCGGTCGCGTTGACTCTTCCAAGGGCAAGAGGATGCTCCGGTGTCTTCTCGCGGACGCGCGGGGGGCGCGTCCAGAGAGGAGGCGGGCGACTTGGACTGTTACGGGTTGAGAACGGCTGGCATCAATGCCGGCACGTTCCAGCAGCGCTTGCTTCGCGTATGTTCCGAAACCGAGGGGAAGTCTCTTCTGAGCAAACGTACCGTTGCCTTTTTCGACCGCGATGGTCTGCGCCGCGAATTCCCATTCTTGGTTGCGCCTCTCGAGGAGCAAAATCCTGCCGTTGTGTAGGGGGATGGCGGCCACGTGGTCTCCCAGGGTCTTCCGCTGGGTCATATCGTTACTTACTGCCGAAACAAACGTTTAATACGTTTTTCCTCCCTTTCCCTTGCGGGGCAAAGAGTTTTCGGGTGAGGAACCTTGAAACGCTTTGCCTTCGTGCGCTGGCACCCATTTCCCCTTCGGCATTTTCGCCCTTTTTCGTTCCGCTTATTTTTCCTATTGTTTTTCCTTGCCTCCTTTTCGCCCGCCTCTAGCGCCCTTGCCGAATACAATTATTTGCTTGAACCCCCTTCTTTTCCCTTCGCTTCCTCCGCGCTCTACGGGAGGACGTGCTCGGCTCCCTTTACGCTTTCCTTTTCCCCTCCTCCCCTCCACAAAGCAGCCGCCTTCCAGGAAAGCCTTTCGCACTACCGGCAAATGCAGCGCCACCTTTCCGCCGCCAAGCTCCTTGCCACTTCGGAAGTCCTCCTTTTCTCTTCCAATCCCCTTGCCTCCCGCTTAGCCGCTTCCTTTTGCCACCAGCACTTGTTTGATGCCGTGCATTCCGCTTCCCGTGCTTCCCAATCCGCCCTCCGCTCCACCGACCAGGCTCTCGCAGAGTTCAACCGCGTGCAGGACGAGTCCGACGATTTCGCGCAAGGCGTGCGTAACGAGGTTCAGGAAACCCAAGAAAACCTGAAAGGAGGCCGAACGGCCGGTTCTTCTCTTGGTGCCCGCATCCTGCGGGCATCGCAAGCGTTGCAGGGCCTTTCTTCCTTTCCCCAAAACCCCAACGATTTCCGCGTTCTTTCCCTCTTGGTTTCCAACGATTCCGTGCTCTCCGAATCCTTTCTCCTGCACGAACACGTGGAGGAAGCCATCCTCTTGATGCACCAGGAGCAGCGCCGCCTAGCTGACGAGCTGCAGCTCCAGTTTGCGGAAGAAAAGCGGGCGCGCAAGCGCTTGGAAGAGGCCGGCTTGCTGGAAGTGGATGAAGACGCCTTGCAGTTGCAGCACCGCGATTTCCTTGATTCGCGCTCCTTGCAGCCTCTATTCTCGAAGCGCGCGCAGCAAATTCGGGAAGAAGTCAAGGACGCCGAGCTGCTTGCAGAACAGGCCCGCTCCCTGCTTTCCAAGAAGGAGGCCGGCTATCTGGGAAGAGCCCTGAAAAAGGAAAGGCAGGTCCTCGCCAGCCTCGAACGGGTCCTCAGCGAATATGACGCCATGGACGTGGAAGCGGACGCCCTTAAAACAATGCTCGAACAAGAAGTGCTTACGGCGTATGAAAAAATCGATGAAAAAATCCAGTCCCGCAGCGAAAGCCCCCTTGCCTACGCGCTGCTGGTGAAGCTGCGGGAGGAATACGTTACTTTTTCCGATTCCTATTTTTCTTTGAAAACAATTGGAAAAAAAACCAACCACCTGCTTCACCAGCGGAAAAAGCTCTCCTTTCTTGAGGCTGCTGCGGACAGCGCCGAACCCTATGTTTTTGCCTTGCAGGACGCAGCGCTCTCCTTGAACGAAGTGCGGCTCTTGCTGCAAAAAGCAAAAGAAGACGGCATCCCCGTAGAAAGCGAAACCTTGCAAGCTAACGCCTTTTCCTCTGCGTTGGGTTCCCTGCAAGCCCCTTCCGAAAACACCGTGGCCTCCCTCCTCCAGCTCCGCCAAGACGCCGACGCGCTGCGCCAATCCGTCCTCTCCAAAACCCGAACCCAATACCTTTTCTTGGAAGGACAGCTCGCCTTCCTCCTGCCTTTCGCGTACGCCTTTTCCCCTGCCGAGCAAACCGCTTTCCAGGACCACCTTCGCTTCTTCCCCAACGGCAAGCTAGACGTCGAAGCGGCCTTGGGCCACCTCTCTGCCCTGCAGTCCTTTTTCCAAAAAACCCGTGCTTCCCTCGAGTCCCGCGCTCCTGTGCTCTTACAACAACACCTCGCGCAAACCCTCCGCCTCGAATACCAAATGGCGGCCACTCCCGTCGGTCAACCCGCTACGGTTTTCGTTTTTGCTGCTTTGGAAAACCGCCTTCCGCTCGCTTATGAGGGCTTCGTGCAAGTTCCTCTTCCTATTTCTTCCCCTCCCCTTGCGCTTCTCCACTCCTCGCCTACCCTCCTCGCCTCCTCTCCTGGTCTTTCTCTCGCCTTTAGCGAGGGAAAGCCCGTCCTCCTCTTTCCGCGCGTCGAGCAAAAAGCGTACGAGGCCACGTTGCAATATGAAGCAACCTCCACCCACTTGATTTCCCAAGAAGAATCCACGGTGTACGCCCACGAGCAAGAGGCCCGCAAGGAACTCCGCCTCCGCTTCCGCGCCGACCAAGCCGTTCCCGTGCTCGTTGAAAAAAGGACGGGTTTCGACGCCGAGTTTTTCGCGGAGACGCTTTCGCCTTACTCCATCCTTTCTTCCTCTCCTCGCCTCTTCCGCCTCCAGCTCAACGCTTCTCTTGGCGAAAACGAGGTCCGCCTTTCCTACTCGTGGAAAGACCCCTTCCACACCGAGCAACAAACCCTTTCTTCCGCCCCGAGTTCCCTCGACGTGCTCTATACCTTCCGCAACGAGAACGAAGACCTCCAGGACGTCTTCCTGCATTTGCGGGACCTTCCCTGTCTCCCGTCCTCGCTTTCCCTCGAGTCCCTTTCGGAAGACTTCAGCGTACGAAAGGAAGGAAACGCCTCCCTCCTTTTCGCGTCCTCTTGGGGGAAGGGACAAGAAAAGCAAGCACGCGTGCGCTTCCAGTGCCCCGAACCCCTCCGCGAACAAGCGCAAAGAGAGTTGGACGCCCTCCAACAGCTATCCCCCGCGCTTTCCAACGCTTCCTTGTTCCAGGCCCAATTCTTCCGCATCCAGTCTCTGTTGGACGCAGGCCAAGAACCTGAAGCCCTCCAGGCCTTGAACGAACTCAAGCAAACCCTTTCTTCCGGCGCTTTTTCTTCAGCATTATCTCTGCCTGTCCCTTTTCCTGATTCGCCTATTCCCACCCCTTTTCCAGCATTCCCCGCACCTACTTCTTCCCCGCCTCCTTCTCCTGCTCCGATTTCTTTAGACGACCCCGAATTACTGGAATTCAAGGATCGTGCCGAGACCTTGCTCCAATTGTTCGTGACTTCTTTTGCTTCTCCTCCTGGTCTAGAAGCCCGCGCCCGCCGCCTCTCGCTCTACAAGGAAGCCGCTGCCGCCGCTTCCACCATCAAGGAAACCCTTTCCGCCCTCGAAAAAGCGGACGGAAAGACGACAGCGTGGCTGCAAGCAAAAAAAGAAAAGCTTTCGCAAGCCGTGAAAACGCTGGACGGCGTCTTGCAAAGCCTGGAGGATGCCGCTTCCGAAAAACTGGAAATTGCGCGGGCACGCCAGGCGCAGTTCGGGGATGCAGGAAATCTCGCTCAACTCGTGGAAGCAGAAACGGCTGCCCAAAACGGTCATGCCGCCACCGCCTTCCTGCTGGCCTCCGACCTCTCCGAATCCCTTTCCCCCAAGGCTTCCGATTCCGCTTTTCCCTCGTCGTGGCTCTTGCTCGTCCCCGCGCTTTTGCTTGCCGGCGCCCTGTTTTTCCTCTTGTGGAAGCGAAAGGAGGGAGAAAATGAATGAGCGCAAGCAAACCCTGTCCTTGGCCTTCTTGGGGCTTACGCTATCC
>SBBD01000183.1 GCA_005239845.1 archaeon
GAGCCGCTCCCTTTCTAAACGCCTTCGCGAACCAAAAGCACACCCCTGCTCCCAAGAGGGAGCCAATGCCTGCATAGAGCGCGCCTTGGACCGTTCCATACAAGGAACCCGCCGCCAGGACGGGAATGCTGTTCGGGAGAGGGGCCAGCACGGAAAAGACGGCTTGCAAGAGGATGACGGCCACGGGCCCCCAGATGCCGCTCTGCAGGGCGAGCTCTTTCACCGCCTGGGGGTGGGCGTACGCGGAAAACAAGTACAGCAACGCCAGGAAAATAGCCACCGCCAGAACGGTTACGGCTTCCGCGCCCCCCCGCTGGATTCTCCTACGGTTTTTGCTTTGCGTCATTTTACGTTGCTATAACCTCGTCTCTTTTAATCCTTGTTGCGAAGCGTTGGCGTCCCTCCATACGGAACACAAGCTTTAAATGGCGCTCTTCGTTGTCTTGCTCATGGACCAGCGCGCGCAGACTTCCACAGAATACATTCTGCTGATTGCCTTGGGCCTCGTCGTCGTCCTCGCCGGCATCGCGGTGGCCACGCAGATCAAGGCCATTTCCGACGTCGTGTCCGCGCGCATCGCCTCGGACCGCAACCGCATCATCTCCATGTTCGTCTCGTGAACGGGACCATGGACTTCCTTCCCTCCTCGTTTGCCCTCCTTTTCTCCGTCCTTGCGGGCTACTCCGACTTGAAAAAGAGGGAAATCCCCGACGCGCTGAACTATGGCGCGCTGTTCCTGGCCCTTGGGCTCGCCCTCTTCCTGAAATCCGCCTACTTCCTCTTGTTCACCTCCCTTCCCTTCCTTTTCGCGGCCTTCCTCTTCTCCTATTTTCTCTACCGCGTCGGGGCGTGGGCCGGCGGCGACGTCAAGTTCTTTACGGCGCTCGCGGGCTTTTACCCCCTCCTGGCCCCTTCCTTTTCCTTCCTGTCCCTCGCCTACATCTTCCTCGCTTCCGTGGCCCTCCTCGTTCCCCTGCTCCTGCTGCTCTACGCCCAGCGCCTCGCCTCGCACTCCCATGAGTTGCTTTCTGCCGCCCAGGCGAGCCTGCGCTCTTCCCTCAATACGACCGTGATCTCTTACGTCGTCATCGAGGTGCTCGCATTCGTGTTCTTCTACTTTCCGGATTCCCCGCTCTTTCTCTTTATCATCCTCTTCCTCCTCTATTTGCTCGATATCCCCTTCCTCCCTTCCCTCGTCCTCTTCCTGTTGTTCTCCTTTCTCTACGGCCTCTCCCTGGAACTGTTCCTTTTCCTGTTCCTGTTGGCGTTTGCCGTCAGCTTCTTCTCGAAGGCCTTCGGCATCCTCTCCCAGCATGTGCTGCGCCACCGCGTTTCCGTTTCCCAGCTGAAGGAAGGCATGATTCCCGCGGAAACCGTTGTCCTTCAAAAAAAGAAACTCCTTCGCATGCAACCCCCCCGCTTTTCCGAAATGCTTCCCCTGGCCCTCCAATTACTCCGACAAAAAACGCCTTGGCCTTCCGTCCTTCGCGTCCTGTCGGGGACGCCGCTCCAAGGAAAAGTGCTGGCCAGCGCCCTCAAGGCCCGCGGTCTTTCGAGGAGCGAGATACAAGCCTTAAAAAGGGCTGGCCTGAAATACCTCGTGGTCAAGGAAAGCCTGCCGTTCGCGCCCTTGCTGGCCACCGGGTTCTTCCTGGCCGCTTTCGGGGAAAGCACATGGCTCGCGCACAGATAAGCATCGAGTTCTTCCTGATTGCGGGCTTCATTTTATTAGCGGCGAGCGTGCTCATCAGCAACAGCGACCAGCAGATCCAGGAAACGTCGGCGCTCAACAACGTGGTCGCCGCAAGGAACGCGATGGACCTCGAAACCTCGCTCGCGCGCTACGTCTATTACTCTGGAAACTGGAGCACGGTCACGCACATCACGTTCATCCCTTCGAATACCACGTGCTTCAACTACAACGACACCAGCCAAAAACTCTACTGCGTCACTTCCGGAATCACGGGCCTCGTGTATTCGGATGCCGTGGCCTTCCCCTTTCGAAACGTGACGGGGCACCAGTGCTGGCAAAGCGGCTGGCTGCGCGTCCGAACGCGCAACGAGAACGGCGTGGTCTACTACAACTGCACGAGGCTGTGACATGCGCGGGCAAGTGGGCACGGAATACGTCTTCCTGGTGTCCCTCGTGTTCGTGCTCGTCGCCTCTGCCGTGCTCCAGTCCTTCAAGGATGCGGAAATCAACCTCGGCCTCTCCGCCGCCCGCCTTTCCTGCCAGGAACTGGCTTCCAGGAACTCTTCGCTAGGATGCTACATCCTCGGCTACCAAGTGGACGAGCGCGTGCAGAAGGTGAACGTCACTCCCCAAATCACGACGGCGTACGCGGCTTACAACAAGTCCGAGCTCAAGAACCTCACCCTGTACCGCTGGAGCCAAATCTACCGTCCCGACGCCGCGCCCAACTATTCCTCGGACTGCTTCCGCGCCGCCTATTTCGAGTACTGCGTCGTCTTCCCCTGACACCTCAAGGGGGCACCTACGGTTCCCCCTTACGCGTGTCGCCTCTTCCCCTTCCCTTCTCGGACGCCCACTCCCCCCTCTTTTTAGTGCGACTGGCGTTCCCCCTGCTTTTGCTTCTTATGCCCTTTTTCCCAACCGGCGTTTCCGGTCTTATTTTTCCTTCGCCTCAACGTCTACGTCCTCGCGGCCTCTCCTGTTTCCAGTGTTTTAATAACCGTTGCCGGCCATCTTTTTGCATGGTTCTTTTCGCGGACCTGCACCTGCATTCCAAGCATTCGCGCGCCGTCAGCCAAAGCATGGACTTGGAGCATTTGCTGCAAGGCGCGGAAAAGAAGGGCCTCGGCCTTTTGGGGACAGGAGATTTTACGCACCCCTTGTGGTTTGCTGAACTCGAACGCAAGCTCGAACCCGCGGAAAACGAAAATGCGGGGGTCTACCAGCTCAAGGATTTTTCCTCTCCCGTACGCTTTGTTTTGCAGACGGAAGTCAGCACCATTTACTCTGATAAAGGAAAAGTCAAGAAAATTCACCACCTTCTCTTTGCCCCTTCCCTTGACATCGTAAAGCAACTGAACGACGTGCTGGCCAAGCGCGGAAACCTCCTCGCGGACGGGAGGCCCACGTTCGGCAACACGACGTGCGCGGAACTCGTGGAGCTCTGCAAGCAACTCAACCCCCAAATCGAAGTAGTGCCCGCCCACGCCTGGACTCCCTGGTTCTCGGTTTTCGGAAGCAATTCCGGTTTCGACTCCATCGAGGAAGCCTACGGCGACCAAAGCACGCACGTTCGCGCTTTTGAAACCGGAATGAGCAGCTCGCCTGCCATGAACTGGCGCGTTTCCGCTCTTGACAAGTATGCACAGCTCAGCAATTCCGATTCTCATTCCCCCTACCCTTACCGAATAGGCAGGGAATGCAACGCCTTTGACTTTGACTTGCAGTCGCTTTCCTATTCCGCACTCTTCAGGGCCATCAACTCCAAAGACCCCCGCCGTTTCCTCTTTACCGTTGAAGTCGACCCCAACTACGGAAAATACCACTACGATGGCCACCGCAACTGCAAGTTCTCCTGTCCTCCTGAAGAGTCCCGCCGCCTGCAAAACCGTTGCCCTGTATGCAAGCGCCCCCTCACCATCGGAGTCCTGAACCGCGTCGAACAACTGGCAGATCGCTCCCCAGGATTCGTTCCAAAAGGCGCCATTCCCTTCAAAACCCTCTTGCCGCTTCAAGAGCTCGTCGCCGCCGTCTACCCTTCCACGCTCCTATCGAAAAAAGTCGTCCAAGAAACCGAAAAGCTGGTTTCCGCTTTCCAAGCCGAGCTGGAAGTGCTGCTCAGCATTCCTTTCGATGATCTCACAAAAGTAACGAATGCCAAGCTGGCCCGCGTCATTCTTCTGAACCGGGAAGGCCAGCTGCACGTAAAGCCCGGGTTTGATGGGGAGTACGGCATCCTTCAGCTCAAGGGCTCGGAAACGACGGCTTCGACTCAAAAGCCAAGAGACGAAAAACAGAAGGGCCTTGAGGAATTCAGCTGAAGGTGGAGGCGTCCTTCTCCCCATCCCTGCGGTCTTCAAATTCCTGGTATTCCTGGTCGTTGAACTCGTAAGCGCTCTTGAGGTACTTGCACTCATCGAACGAAAACGCCTGTAGTGCTTCCTCCCGTTTTCCCGAATAGGCTTCAAACTTGCTTTCCTTCTGCGACGCGTCCAGCAAATAGTCCGTGTCCCCGAACGAAAACATGACGACCGGGTGAATGCGGCTCTTCTCCAACTCCAAAACCCTGATTTTGGCCTTCGGGCTTCCCAGCGCGCGTAATAGGCTGCACAACAGTAATGCCTTGTCGAACAGGTCTCCTGCCTGCAGTTCCAGCGCCTCGCGGGGCTTCAGCCAAAAGAGCACGTTCAAGTCGGCGTGCAAGTTCTGTATTTTCCGTATGGCAAAAAACGCCTTTTCTGCCGCTTTTAGAAAGTGCAACTCGTACGCATACGTTTCAGGGCTCTCCAATGCCTTGTCCTCCACTAACCCTTCCAATACCTGCCCCTTCAGTTCCTGGATGACCTCATCCTCCGGCTGGACCAAGGTCTTGAGTTCCGGAACCGTCTTCTGTTCGTTTTCGTCAATCAGCGCGGCATACCGCTCGATTACCTTGCGGTAGAACGCGGCCCTCAGCTTCTCCTGCAGCCCTCCCTCCTTTTGCTGCTCGTCCTCCGAGGGCTTCTTCGGCGGCTTCTTGCCGAACAGCTCCTCCAACCCCATAAAAAGCCTTGCCCCTTTTACCTTTATTAAGAGCTACGAAGTAGTGAGTACGAGGGGTTTCCGTGGACATCGAACGCCTGCTAGCCCGCAACCGCCCTGCCATCGACCACGCCATTGAAAAAGCGGTGCCCAAAACGCTGACCCGCCTACGCCTCCAATCTCTAGTTGGCAAGCCCCGCTATGCTTTTGCCTTGCAGGCGGCCCAGTCTTCCGTGCACGAACCCATCTGGGACTTGCTGGAAAGGGGAGGCAAGCGCTGGCGCCCCACGCTCTTCCTGCTGATTGCGGAAGCGTTCGGCGCCCATCCGAAGAAACTGGTGGACTTGTCTGTTCTTCCCGAAGTCGTGCACAACGGCACGCTCATGGTGGACGACGTGGAGGACAATTCCGACTTGAGAAGAGGAAAGCCCTGCATCCACAAGCTTTTTGGCGTGGACGTGGCCATCAATGCCGGCAACGCCATGTACTTCCTTCCCCTCCTCGTGCTGCAAAAACAGCGAAAACGCTTCCCCGCCTCCACCCTGCTGGCCGCCTATGAAATCTATTCGCGGGAAATGGTGAACCTTTCCTACGGCCAGGGCTTCGACATCTGGTGGCATAACCACCAGCAAGAGCCCGTCACGGAAGAGGAGTATTTGCAAATGTGCGCCTTCAAGACGGGTACCTTGGCGAGAATGGCCGCTAAACTCGGGGCCTTGTTCGCGAACGCTTCCCCGAAAAACCTGGAGCTTGCGGGCGAGTTCGCGGAAAGCATCGGCGTCGCCTTCCAAATCCAGGATGATGTTTTGAACTTGGTGGGGAAAGAAGGACCGTATGGCAAGGAAATCGGGGGAGACATTTCGGAAGGAAAACGCACGCTCTTGACCCTGCATGCCTTGCAGCACGCTTCGCTGGAAGGCCGTCGACACCTGCTTACGATTCTCGAGTTGCACACGAAGGACCCGCAAAAGATACGGCAGGCCATCCAAATCATTGAGGGCGCCGGCTCCATTAACTATGCGAAACAATTCGCCCGCCAGCTCGTGTTGAAGGCTTGGAAGAAGTTCGCTCCCGCGCTCAAGAAAGGCAAGGCCAAGGACGCGCTCGAAGCCTTCGCCTACTACCTGATTGACCGGGAAATCTGAGTTGTTAAGCGCCTGCCGCTTTCTCCTCTCGGGCCGTGCCCCTTCTCCTCTTTTTAATTTTAACCCTCGTTTTTCTTCTCATGCCGAACGGGGAACGCCAGCGAATCATGGAAGGGCACCGGTAATTGTTTGCCTCCTCCGCTCTACCAAAACCGAGTATTTAAAAGCCGAGCCGCTCTCTTTCTGTGGAAGCTGATACTCTATCGTTTAGGGGGTTGAGTCGAGACCAAGGGGTTGAAGAAAGAATGGTGGACGAGATCGAGCTGAAAGTCGCCGAGGCCATGCAGATCGACTACGGCAAGCGCATCGTGCGCGTGGACTCGCAGGCACGCAAAGTCTTGGGCCTCACCACGGGCGACATCGTGGAAATCACTGGAAAGAAGGCTACGGGCGCCATCGTCTTGCCCGCGCACCCGCAAGACGAAGGGGCAAACATCGTGCGCATGGACGGCATTTTGCGCCAGAACGCGGGCGTCGGGCTCGGGGACCGCGTCACCCTCAAGAAAGCGGCATCCAAGTATGCGAAAAAGCTCGTTTTGGCCCCCAATCAGCCCTCGCGCTACGCGCCCGGCTTCTCCGAGTTCGTGAAAAAGAACTTGATGGGCAAGCCCCTCACGAAAGGAGACCTCGTCAGCGTGAGCGTGTTCGGCACCTCTTTCCCTTTTGCGGTCGTTCAGACGGTGCCTACCGGAATCGTTCTTACGAGCGAGGGCACGGAAATCGTGTTGCGGGAAGAGCCCGTGAAAGAACTCGGGAAAATCGCCACCATTTCCTACGAGGACATCGGGGGCTTGAAGGAGGAAGTCCAGAAAATCCGCGAGATGGTCGAATTGCCGATGAGGCACCCCGAGCTTTTCGAGCGCTTGGGCATCGAGCCGCCGAAAGGCGTGTTGATTTACGGCACTCCTGGAGGAGGAAAAACCTTGCTGGCGAAAGCGGTGGCGAACGAGAGTGAGGCGCATTTCATTACCATCAACGGCCCTGAAATCGTGAGCAAGTTCGTGGGCGAAGCGGAGGAAAAGCTGCGCAACATCTTCCAGGAAGCGGAGGAGAACGCTCCGTCCATCATCTTCATCGACGAATTGGACGCCATTGCTCCGAAGAGAGAGGAAGTGGTGGGGGAAGTCGAGAAACGCATCGTCTCCCAGTTGCTGACCACAATGGACGGCTTGAAGAGCCGCGGGCAAGTAGTGGTAATTGCAGCCACCAACAGGGTTAACGCCATCGACCCTGCTTTGCGTCGTCCTGGAAGGTTCGACCGCGAGATTGAAATCGGGGTGCCGGACAAGAAAGGCCGAAAAGAGATTTTGCAGATCCACACGCGGGGCATGCCCCTCGAGGACGGAGTCTCTCTTGATGAGCTTGCCGCTGTGACGCATGGATTCGTGGGCGCGGACTTGCAGAGCTTGTGCAAGGAAGCTGCCATGAAAGCCTTGCGGAGAATCCTTCCCGCGCTCAACTTGAAGGACGAACAGATTCCCCCCCAAATTCTGGAAGCGCTGAAGGTCACGAGGAAAGACTTTTCTGCAGCATTAAAGGAAGTGCAGCCTTCCGCCTTGCGGGAAGTGTTCGTGGAAATCCCGAACGTGAAATGGGAACAGATCGGAGGGTTGGAGAAGGTCAAGCAGGAGCTCCGGGAAGCCGTGGACCTGCCTCTCAAACGGCCGGAAGTCTTCACTAAATTAGGCATCCGTCCCGTGCGCGGAATTCTGTTATTCGGCGCGCCCGGCACGGGAAAGACGCTGCTCGCGAAAGCGGTTGCCACGGAAAGCGAGGCCAACTTCATTTCCGTGAAAGGCCCCGAGATGCTCTCAAAATGGGTGGGTGAGTCGGAAAAAAGTGTGCGCGAAGTGTTCCGCAAGGCCCGGCTTGCAGC
>SBBD01000028.1 GCA_005239845.1 archaeon
CAAGATAGGGGAAGCGGCCGTGGTTTCAGGTTTCAGCGTGTTGGGCTTCCGTTCGCGAATAGGAAAAAAGGGAAGAAAGGCCCAGAGAACGAAAAAATAAGAAAAAAATCACTTTCTCAGAGCCAATAGCACGAGCTTTCCAGTTTTTTCATGGCCTGTTGCTCTGGAGACACAAAATCTTTTTTCAGCGCCACGCCGTCTTTCACTTCCATAAAAGGAAACACGCGCCATCCGGCTTCCACTCTTGCCTTTTTTCCTATTCGCGAACGGAAGCCCAACACGCTGAAACCTGAAACCACGGCCGCTTCCCCTATCTTGCTTTCCCCGTCAAGGAGGGCCTCCGATATTACGGCATTTTTTCCGACATGAACTTTTTCAAACAAAATACTGTTTTGCACGCGAGCACCGCTTTCAACGACGGAATCATGGAGGATACACGCATAAGGGCCGACGACTGCTTTCTCGCTTATCTGGCACCCTTTTTCGATGATGACGGGAGGAATAATTTTCGCGGAAGAGGCAATAGTTGCAGAAGGATGAATAAAATGCGAAGAGCCAGGCTTAGTCTTTTCCAGGAATTCCATGGCCTGCCGATTTACTTGCAAATAGTTTTCGGGAGTGCCGATGTCGCCCCACAAGCCCTGGAAGGGATAGCCGAAAATGCCGAGCTCGTTCGCGAAATGCTGCCAAAGGTCCCCCATGCGGTCCGCCTTCTTCCCCTTTTCGTGCTGGAGCTTGACGTACTTCGGCAAGTGCTCGCGCACGAACGCTTCCTCCAAATGGTAGACGGCCGTGCTGGCCAGCTTGCTGGCCGCCTCTTCCACGGAAGGCTTTTCCTGGAAGTGCAGGATGCGGCCGTTCTCATCCAACTCGGCAACCCCGAAATGCTTTACGTCCTCGCGGGCATGCAAATCAAAAAGGGCAAGGGTGGCATGGGCCTTGCTTTTGGAATGATGGCGCTTGAGCTCCTGCAAGTCCAACCCGTAAAAGAAGTTGTCGCCCCCCAAAACAAGGCAGTCGCAGGGCTCGCAAACCGTGGAAAAGACGTGAGCGAGGGCACCCACGGACCCCATTTTATGCGATTCCCCCACATCCTTTTCATAGACGTACGTGAGGCGAAGGCCGAGGGGGGAGCCGTTGCCGAAAAACCGCTCCATCTTGCGCTGGCTCTCCTTCAGGGAAATAATTACTTCGCGGATGCGGCTCTGCGCAAGCAGTTCGAGGCCGTGCTGGAGCACGGGCTTTCCCGCGAGAGGAAGCAGCGGCTTGGGAGTGCGCAAGGTGAGGGGGTACAAGCGGGTGCCGTATCCCCCTGCTAAGACAATGGCTTTCATGGAAAACAACCTAACTTTCCATCTTTGGCGACACCGTGTTTGTCCGTCTCGTACGTGTTGGCCAATAGATTCGTTTTCATGGGCAACAGCTCAAGTATGCGCTCTACTGATTCTTAAGGCATACGGTGGAGAGGAAGAAAGCGGCGCAGCAATGCTTTACATGATCAGTTTCGTTATGCCGAGCCCGAAAAGCGAGCCGACGAGTTTCAGGACCCAAACCAGGATGGAGACCAAAGAGAGCACAATGAGGGAAATGAATACCTCGAAGTTGCTGTAGAAGGACTCGAACATGGGAATCTTGAGGAGTTGGCCCTTGAGCTTGGGAATCTCTTCCGCCTTCACTTCCTTGAGTTCCGCGGTCCGCACCTGCTCGGCGAGCGCCTCGCGGATTTTAGGCCACAAGCTTTCCACGAGCGCCGTGTTGTCTCCTGAAGCGGCGGCGTCCACCGTGAATTGAGCCATAAGCTGGTTGATGAAGCTGTCCTTGTCCGATTGCGTCAAGCCGGAGTATAAGGGAATCTTGGAGGCCGCGTAATCGCGTTCCGCCTTCTCCGTAAAGCGTGCCAGCACGATTTCCCGCATCTTGTTGTAATTGGCTTCCACCACCTGTGCCGCCTTTTCCTTGGAAAGCAAGGCGATCGGACCTTCGCTGCTTTCGTTACCCTGCAGCTTTTCCGCGAGTGCCGTCCCGTTGATTTCAATGTTTTCGATTGCAGAGGCCACGGACCCCTGCAGCTGGCCCTGCAGGGAAGGCGCCAGCTTGGCGACGTTGAAGAGGAAAGAGTCGAAATAGAGGTCTTTGTCTCCCTGCACCTTCACGAACGTGAAGGCCACGGCGAGCACCATGAAGAGGAGGAGGGCCTTGCTCATGGAGTTGTAGAGGGAGGAAAGGTTGAGCTTTTCCTGCATGGAAATGAAGAAGGCAGTCATAACCACGGGAAAGGCGAGGGCCAGGAAGGCGAGGACGTAGCGGGGGAACATGTAGGAGGCGATGGCGAAAGGAAAGACGACGAAAAGCATGCTGAGGAGCACGGTCTGGGTGCGCAGGTTGAAGCCGTACATGGCGGAAAGCGCCAGCGTCATCGAATAGAGGACGATGAACAGCAGGAAGGAGAGGCTGTAGAGCTTTTCCACGTTGTGCTCGATGCGTTGGAAGTCGAACACGTCCCCGAAAGAGAAATTGGCTTTGGCGAGCATGACGCAGGCGAAAAAGAAGAGCACGAGACAGAGCAGGAGGAAGGGAAGCTTGGACTGCACGGCCTTGTCGATCTGCAGGCTGAACGTCACTTTCATGGTGCGGTCGCGGGAAGGCACTTCCAAGGGCACTTCGGGTTTAACCGGAGGCTTCTTGGCGTCATCTTTGGGAGGCATGGAAATCCATGGTAGAAGGCTCGCGGGTTTAAAAAGCTTTTTTGTTTTCTCTCGAACAACGTAAGTAAAAGGGAAAAAGAGGGTCTTGAACCGTGGTGGATTTCGGGTTGTTTTCGGGCGTCATCGCCGTTTTGCTGCTCGCCAGCATTGCCGCCCGCCACGAATTACTTTCAGAAGGAGGCATCCTCGCTGCCCTCCTCGTCGGAATCACGATCTTGTGGTTCGGGGGGTGGGTCTGGTTCCTCTTGCTGGCGTCCTTCTTCCTCATCTCTAGCGGCTTCACGAAATTCAGGGAACACGACCGGCGGAAGAAACTGGCCATGAGGGAGTTTGCGAAAGGCGGAGTGAGGGACTTTTGGCAGGTGGGCGCCAACGGGGCTTTGGCGGCACTGGTGGCCGTCATTTACCACTTCCTTCCCTTGAACACCCTCTATTTCGCATACTTGGGCATCATCGCCACGGTGACCGCGGACACGTTGGCAACGGAAATCGGCGTGTTGAGCAAGGAAGCCTACCTGCTTACGACGTTCAAGAAAGCTCCACGGGGGCTGTCGGGCGCGGTTTCTTGGATGGGACTGCTGGTTTCCTTGCTGGCTTCCTCCTTGATAGGAGTAAGCGCGCTCCTCATCAATAATTACTTCAATTTTACGGGAATCGACAGCGCGGCACTAGTCTTGATTCCAACGGTTGCAGGATTCTTTGGAGCACTGGTGGACTCGCTGATGGGGGCCACGATCCAAGTCATGTATTACTGCAAGAAGTGCCGCAAGCCCACGGAAAGAAGTGTGCATAAGTGCGGCACAAAAACCGTGTTTTACCGAGGATGGAACGGCGTCACGAACGACACGGTAAACTTGTTGAGTTCGCTCGTGGGCGCCCTGATCGCGGCCGGCTTGTACCACGCCCTCAAAGGCTACTAAAAAATCGAGGCGTTCGGTTCCACGTAAATTAGAAGCCATGGAGTTTGGAGATTTGGAAGGCTGCCAGCGTCACGGCCACGCTGAACACCACCAAGAAAAGGACTTGCAGGCGATATTTTGGTTCAGGATGGTTCAGCATGACCGCCAGCTTGGCGACTGCGGAACCCATCAGCGCCAATGCCAGGGAAGCCACCGCGCCTTCAAGAGACATTTTGCCCCCAGCAAAAAAGGAAGCCACGGAGGCGATGGCGGAAGCCGAATTGATTGCGCCGCCCACGAACAGGGAAAGGTAGAGCAGGAAAGGCGACTCGTGCGAGGCGACATAGCCTAGCAGCAAAGTGATCGCGAACAGGATGGCCGCAAACTCGAACACGAAAGAAAGGCGGATGGGGCGGTTGAACACGAACTGCATCTTCCTGAGGTTGGCTTTCGAAGAATAGTACCACGTGAGGCAAGCAAAGGAAGCCAGGGGAAGCAGGAAGAGCGCCAGCGAGGAGGAAAACAAGAGGGGGCTCAGGCCTGCAAGCAGGATGAGGTCCCTCAAAAGGGAGCCGGAAGCGGAACTGGCGAAGCTGAGCTTGAAGGCCTGGAAGTTCCAGTGCTTCTCTCTAGAGAACAGCATGACGGTGGCCAGCGCGGAAACCAGGCCGCCGAAAAACGAGGCGACCAGAACGGCCTTCTTGTGGACGAACTTCAACACCACGTGGGACAGGAAGCTGATGGCAGAGACCAGGATGATCGTGGTGAAGAACAGCTGGACGTTGACCTGCAAGCCCAACACGCGGACGGGCTCTACGGGAACCAGGGGATACAGCACAAAAGCCAGCAGTGCGAACAGGAGGCCGTCCATGATTTCCCTCCTGGAAATGTGTTCGACGAGGCGGTGGACGGCCCCCCGCTCCACCAGCACATACGCCATGAGCACCGTGGCCGCAATGGCTTCCAAGACGTAGCCCACGCTCACCAAGACGCCCAGGACATAGGTCAGGGGCATGACGAGAATGGTGGTCATCCCGATGGCGTTCTTGAAGTGCGTGGCCCGGAAGTAGTAGAAGGAGAGCGTGAGGGCCAGGATGCCCACCAACCCGACCAGGATGGCCCACGGTGAGTATCCTCCCGCAAGCTCGGAAAGGAGCATGCCAAAAAGAGAGATGAGGGAAAAGGTCCTGACCCCGACAAGGGTCTGGTGCTTCGTGTGCTCCCGCTCGAGCCCGATCACCCCGCCGATGAGGGCGGCCACGAGCAGCTTTTCGAGGAACGACAGCATGCGGATTCCTAATAGAGAAAGAAGGCCCGTATATAAAAGTAATGATTCTCGGATAGGAAATTCGAACGGCAACCTCGGGGGGAACAAGCCGTTTCTGTATATAGGCGGAATGATTTTTGTTGGTGAAAGAAAGCGGAAGGTCCGCCAACCGATTAAAAAGGTAATCCACGTGTACTTAAGAGGAAACCGAAATGACCTTGCGCGTCTACAATACGCTGAAACGGGAAGTGGAAGCCTTTGTTCCTATTCGGGGAAAAAAAGTGGGGCTGTACGTGTGCGGCATCACGCCGTACGACGCCTCGCATTTGGGGCACGCGCGCTGTTACGTCACGTGGGACGTCTTCCGCAGGTACCTCGAGTTTTCAGGCTTCGACGTCACGCACATCCAGAACTTTACGGACGTGGACGACAAGATCATCCACCGGGCCAACGAGCTGAAGCGAAATCCCAGCGATCTGGCGCAGGAATACATCGACGCGTATTTTGAGGAGTTTGACCAGCTGAACGTAAAGCGGGCGCACCAATATCCCAAAGTTACCGCGCACATTCCTGAAATCATTGTTTTAGTGAAAAAGCTTATACAAAACGGGTTTGCCTACGAGAATAAGGGGGACGTATTTTTTGAAGTAAAGAAATGCGCGGACTACGGCAAGCTTTCCAGGCAGAGCGTGGACGACTTGGTGAAAGGCAAGCGCATCGAGCCCAGCGAAAACAAGAAAAATCCGGAAGACTTCGCGTTGTGGAAGGCCGCAAAGCCGGGGGAGCCTTCGTGGGAGTCGCCGTGGGGCAAGGGAAGACCGGGATGGCACATCGAGTGCTCCGTGATGAGCTCGAAATACTTGGGCGAACAGTTCGACGCGCATGGCGGAGGACAGGACCTGATTTTCCCGCACCACGAGAACGAGATTGCGCAGTCGGAGTCCGCGAGCGGGAAAAAGCCGTTCGTGAAATACTGGCTGCACAACGGCTTCGTGACCGTAAAACAGGACAAGATGGCCAAGTCGCTTGGGAACTTCTTGACCGTAAGGGAGGCACTGGCCAAGCATTCTCCTGAAACCCTGCGCTTTTTCCTGATTTCCACGCACTATAGACAGCCCTTGGACTTCAATGAGAACGCGTTGCTGCAAGCGAAGCAGGCGTGGGGCTCGTTGGAAAACGCGTTGGAAAGGATGGAAGAAGCTGTTGAAGAAATAGCAGGGAATGGGAAAGAGGAAGTAAAGCGGAAAAACAGTTTTTCGGGAGCCGTAGACCCCAAAGTGGAAGAACTCGTACTCGGGTTTACGCGCGCCATGGACGACGACGTGAACACGCCCTTGGCGATTGCGCTCCTGTTCCAGTTAAGGGACTATGCGTTCAAGCTCCTGGAACAGCATGCACAAAACCCCGACGAGGACACGAAGAGCTCGTTGGTGCAGTGCCGCACCGCTCTTTCCCGGTTGCTGGACGTCCTGGGGTTCAAGCCCGTCCAGAAAGAACTGTCCATTCCCGTAGAGGAAATACGGCGGCTGGTGGAGGAACGGGAAGAGGCCAGGAAGCAGAGAGATTTTGGACGGGCAGATAAAATCCGAAGGCAATTGAGGGAGCGGGGCGTCGAGCTGGAGGACCAGAAGGACGGCAGCGTGCGGTGGAAGGCGATCCAATGAATCCGACGGCAAAAAAGGCGTTGGAGTCCTTGCCCGGAGAAGTGGATGCCCTCTTGATAGCCAACGAGGGACGACCGGACCCCAACTTTTTCTATGTGACGGGAATCGGGGAAGGGGCGCTGGACGGATGCGTCGCCCTATTGGAAAGAAAAGGCGTCCTAACGGTTATCGCGCCAAAACTCGAGGAAGAACTTGTGAAAAGGCAACTGCAAGGAAAAGAAAAAGCGGCGCTTCTCGTCTACGGGGGAGGAACGAAATTGCAGGGCGTGTTGAAAGAGGCCGTTGGGAAAAACAAGGCCTTGGCCTTCAACGACGCCTTCCTTTCCGTGCGCTCGCTCAACTCGTTCAAGAAAATGCTGCCCAAAAACAAGTGGGTTGCTGCGGCTCCTTTTCTACAAAAAAGCCGCCTCACGAAAACGGAGGATGAAATCAGGAAAATACAAATGGCCTGTCTTGTGGCGGAAAAGGCTATGAAAAACACGCTGCAACAAGAAGTAATCGTTGAAGGTGTGACGG
>SBBD01000085.1 GCA_005239845.1 archaeon
CAACCGCGCCAGCCGGCGCATCCCCTGCTGCGGAACAACCTGCTGCATAAAAATAAACAGGCAACCAACCACGTAAATAAAAAAAATCATAAAAATAAAATGGTTATTTTCGAGGTGTTGGGATATGGAGTACGTCTACACGGCTTTGCTGCTGCACTCGGCCAAGCAGCCCATCAATGCGGACAACGTCAAGAAGACGCTTTCTGCCGTGGGGCTGCAGGCAGATGACGGCAAGGTGAAGAGCCTCGTCGCTTCCTTGGAAGGAGTGAACATCGAAGAGGCCATCAAGCAGGCCGCCGTGGTCGCCGCTCCTGCTGCAGGAGGAGCGGAAGCCAAGAAGGAAGAGAAGAAGGACGAAGTCTCGGAAGAAAAGAAGGAAGAGGAAGCCGCCGCAGGCCTTGCCGCGCTCTTTGGCTAAACTTTTTTGCTTTCTTTTTTTCTTTTGTTTTTTCCCAGCGTCCAGCTTTCTTGATGGACTCATTCTGAGGCAACAGCGCTTTCCCATTGTTTTTTACTGGCCGGCAGCACGCCTTCAATAATCGTTAGATCCGGACGAGCTCCTGCAACGCCTCCGAAACCTATTAATAGCCCAATAATCATATTATTTCACATTTGAAATGATTATTAATTAATAAAATTATATAATTATGTACCCAATCTACCGGGATGCACGGATTATATCAAGTGCCGGCATCTGCAGGTCAATTAACGAAATCTCCCGTGTCGTTAACGTTCCAGTGGCCACCGTATGGCGCACAATCAATGAATTTGAGAAAAAAGGCATGGTTTTTGTCAAAAAAGAGGGTAAAAACGCCCAAATTACCATTAATTCGTCTGATCCCGCGGTTCAAAGCATCATCAAAATGGCCGAGGACTACCAAATCAAGGCCATGAACCCTGAACGAATAATTGCCAGCTACTTCGATAACGCCGGCATTAACTATGTTTTCATAGGGCCTACTAGAGAAAAATACGCCGGCGGACAGATGACAAATCAAGTTTGGATGGCTGTAACGCGCGAGAAGGACGCTAAAATTGCCCGAAATATCATCAAAGCCAACGAATTCACTCCGGTAAGCAGCGTTTCAGAGGCCGTGGGCGACGCCACCCAGAAAATCGTGGTCAAAATCGTCATCATGGAAGACATCAAGGCTATCAAAACTGGCGCATACCGAGTGGCGACTGAAGAAACCAACCAAAAAGCCATGCGGAAAGCCTAAAGTGAGGCAAAATGGACGACCCCGTTCATTACCGAAAGCTTTACCGAGAAAAGGAAGCCAACAAGTTCATGCGCACCGGAGGGGATAAGATAGACTCCACAGTCTGGATTCCAAAGCTTAACCAAGGCCTAGCCGTCCTAAACGAAAACAAGATTCGGTATGCCCTATTTGGCGCGCCGGCAATGGCTGCCCACGATATTTTGGTTCGCCCGACGAAGGATGTGGACGTCGTCGTTGAAACGGACAAGAACCAAGCCTCCGAGCTGCTGGCGAAAAAGACCGGCTGGATGCATGCCCACAAGATAAAACCGGATGAGGATGCAGAGCTAGTCATCGATTTCTCAACCCAAATATTCTTCGAAGTCTGGGAAAACAAGCTTTACACCGTGCCCATGACGGAAGAAGCCTGGAAACGAGTTCAACCCACCGCCATGGGCTATGCAATCTGCAAGGAAGACATCGTAGCATCTAAAGTTGGCCGCTTCCTACAAAGCGGAAAGCGAAAGGACACGGATTTGAACGACATCGCGGCAACCCTGCTGGCCAGCAAAGACCTCGACTACGGCTACCTCGCCAATCGATTGGTGGAAGGCGAGCGGCGCGAAAAGCTGGAAACGGGAACGGTATGGAACCTGACCTGGTACTTCATCCGCGAGCTCCCCAATTACTTTGAAGAGCTCAAGAAGCTGGCCAAAGGCGAACAAAAAGCCCGATCTACGCTGACAGATTTCGTTTCCAACATCCTTTCAAGGCTCACGGCTAAGGAAGCGGAGCATCGCATCCTCGACTACTGCCGGAAGAAAACCTCGACACAGCCCGAACTTCAGCACGAATTTTTCATCAACGATGCGACCGCCAAGCTGCTATTACGGAAATGGGAGGATGCAGGAGCCGTTCAGCTAAAAGAGGGAAAGATTCACTTCAATTCCAAGAAAGCCAAAGAGTATGAATCAAAAATGCCAGGAGAACCCACCCGATTCGCTAAAGAACGAGTATTGAAATTCCTCAAATTAGGTTACCGAAACCCGGACACCCTAGCATCACTTTCAGAATGTTCGAAGGCGTATGTTTATGCAATTGCGAAAAAAGCGGGAATTAAGCTTAAAGAATAGGCGAATCAAGTGAGCTGGATAAACAACGGAGAAAGAAAATACCGTACGCTAGCGGATTACATCCCATCCTCCCGTCCCGGTAGGCTCGGCACTCGTACCGCACGCCCGGCCTACTCCTGCCTTCGAAGCGCATGCTACCCACAGACCTTCCAGGTCGATCATCCGAAAACGACAAAACCCTATTTTCGGGACGGCTCCGCAGAGGCACGTCAGCCTTTCGGGTAGAAATCGATTCGCGGGTCCATGGCCTTCTTCCAGAACTCGCGCTTCCTTCCTGTCTTATCCGTCGGCACGCCCCAATAGTTTTCGTCCGCGAACGGCTTGTTCCGCACGGCCTCCCGCATTCCCTTCGTGGGCCTCCAGTCCATACCCGCCTTTTCGAATACCTTCTTGAAAACGAAACAGCGCTGCAGCAAGCCCTTCCTCTTTGTTTGCTCAAAATTAAGAGAAGTAAGCTCCTGCCACTGTCTTACGGAATGATGCATCAGCTTGTCTTTCAAGGCCTCCATCTCCGCAAACGAGTCCACGAACTTCCCGTCCACGTTCACCGCAAAATCCACGAGCCCCTCCAGCACGTCGCCCTTGAAAATGGAATGGCAGGAAATCGCGTCGCACGTGAACTGCACGTCCTTGTACACCGTATAAATGTCCATGCTTTTACAGGGAAGCTCTTGCGCGCTGGCCCACAAGTCCACGGGCTTCAAGTCCCCGAAATGCCGGATGACGAGAATGTGGCCTTTGCCGTACTTGCCGGAGGCATCGTACGAGCCGAAATTGTCGGTTCCGTAGCCCGTGTAAATGTCTCCGTACAAGCCGTTCACCAGGTGAATTGCAGCAGTGTACAGCTTGCCTACAAGACGGGAATGCTCGGGCTTTCCGGGCTCCCAAGGGATTTCATGCAGCATACGCTTTACTTCCTGTTCCGAGTGCCCCACATTGGAACCGTGCAGGCCGTAATAGTCGCCCTTGAGAACGGCGTGCAGCGCTTCGTTGAAGAAACGGGCGAGCGTCAAGCGTTTCTTCTTTTCCACGCGCGCACTCTTCAAGTCGAACAACAGAAAAAGAAGCTGGTCCCGCCAAACGCCGGAACTGAAACCAAACTCGGCCAGTTCTTTTTTTCCAACATCTTTCTTTGCCACCTCCTCAACAAGCGTCCCAAGTCGTTCACTCCATTCCTTGGCATACAACGGGTGGAATTGCAGCCACGAGAACGGCCGCAACGTCGTGAAGTCCATGTCGCCGAGCGCATTCAAATACGATTCCACGAACTCGTCCAACCATTTGAAGTCGTCAGCCAATCGAATGCACCCATAGCTCGCCTAACATGCTCATTCTACCAAATAAACCACTCCCTTTTTTCCGCACAGGAGAACACACATTCCTTTCTCCCACTCCACCCCATTAATCCACCAAGTATACTATTGCCTTTCTTTCCATCCGCGAGAACGCTCGTCGTTCCATGCGCCTATTCCACCAAGTAGACGATTCCCTTCTTCCCATCCACCAAAACGCTCATGCCTTCCGTCAACACGGTCGTGGCCTTCCTGCAGTTTACCACGCACGGAATCCCGAGTTCTCGCGCCACGACGGAAGGATGTGACGTCATTCCCCCAATATCGCACACGATGGCGCTCGCCTTTCCCATCATGACGACCATGCCCGGGTCGGTCATGCGCGTCGCCAAAACGTCGCCTTCCCGAAAACGAGAAGCGTCTGTCGCGTCCTTCACAAGCCTCACGATTCCCCGCGCCTCGCCTGCGCTCACTCCCAACCCTGAAACCAGTTTTTTCATAGAAATCTCTTAAGAAAACAAGTGGTTTATAAATAGTCCTTCAGAAAATGAGATATGCTAAGAGGGAAACAAATGAAAACCAAAAAAGGTGTCCAAAAGACGCGGAGACCTACGGCGTTCCTTACCTCGCAAATAAAGGCAAACTACGACGCCGTAAAATTAGTAAGAAGCACCCGCAAAGAGCTTGAAAGAGTTCTGCAATTAACGTAAAACATTTCGCGGGGCAACGCTTTTAAGCCCTGAAAGGGTACTCGCTGCACTCAAACCCGTTTAAACAATTAGAGGAGGGAGGTTCATGGCAGCCAAGAGGATACGGCAGAAGATGGAAGAATCGCCACTCACGCTTCGCGCGCTCGTTCTGGGCGCCATTCTTTCCATCCTTGTTGGCATGTATTCCGCCTATGCAGGACTCAAGATTGGAGGCGTGTACTGGCCCATCATCACGACGTCCCTCATCGCACTCGCCCTGCTCAAGCTGTTCGGCAAGACGAACAAGAACGAAGTAAACGTGCTGCAAACCGCGGCCAATACGGGAGGCTTGCTTGCCGCCGGCCTCATTTTCACGATTCCCGCCATTTGGCTCTTGGGACTCGACATCAGCTTGTGGGACGTGTTCTGGATTGCGCTCATCGGGGGAGGCACGGGCCTCATCTTTTCCGTCCCCTTGCGCAAGCAACTGATTGAAAGGGACAAGCTGCCTTACCCGGATGGCACGGCGGCAGCCGCATTGATTGAGGCAGGAGATAGGGGCGGAAAACAAGCGGGTACCTTGCTCAAATCCTTGAGCATCGGAGGCATTTTTGCAGTAATAAGGGACTATCTTGCCTTGATTCCTTCCTACGTAAACCTGGAAACCTTGAAAGCATCTTTTGCCAACGTCTTTTCTTTAGGCTCTTCCATTTCCTTGATTCCGTTTTCCGGAGGCTATCTCATCGGCCCCCGGTTCACGTTCGCCTGGTTTTTGGGCGCCCTGGTGACGTACTTCCTGCTTGTCCCCTATTTCCTCGCGCAAGGAGCAGCTGACAAGTTTTCGGTTGTGATTGAGATAGCCAAACCCCTCGGCGTAGGCATCGTGTTCGGGGGAGCCATCGCCTATTTCGTGCTGCATGGCTTGGGAGCGCTTTCCCGCATCGTAAGGGAATGGGATGCCACCAAGCAGAGCAAGGGAGCCGGGTTCGCGCTCATCGTTGCAACGGGAATTCTCACCATCATCACGGACATGAATGCCCCACTTGCCGTGTTGGCCATGATTGGCGCCTTCATCATGGCCTTCGTGGCCGCGAGAGTCACGGGAGAACTCAACGTGGACCCCCTCGAGATCTTCGCGTTCCTGGTAATGTTGCTGGCCAAACTGCTGCTGGGCTTCAACGCATTGTATTTGGTGGTATTGGCGGCAGTAGTAGCCATTGCTGCCGGAACGGCAGGAGACATCATGCAGGACTTGAAGACCGGCCATCTTTTGGGAACCAAGCCGGAACACCAGGTCGTGGCGCAGCTCGTGGGCTTGTTTGCCGCCGCGCTCGTTATGGGAGGCGTGATTTTTGCCTTGCATGCGACGCAAGGCATCGGTTCGGTTAACTTGCCTGCGCCGCAAGCGGTTGCGCTCCAGCAAATCCTTTCCACTCCAGGCATTTCTTCCGCCATGCAACTGGGTATAGTGGTCGGCCTCGCCCTTACCCTCCTCACGCATTTCTCTGGCTGGGGAATCGCGAGCATCGCTTTCGGCATCGGCTTGTACGTGCCCATAGAGCTTTCCTTCCCGCTCTTTATTGGAGGCATGATTCGCTGGTGGGCGGAGAAGCGGAAGTTGCACGAAAAGGGCATGCTGTATGCCGCGGGCTTCATTGCCGGAGAAGGCCTCATCGGCGTCATCCTGGCCTTGCTCGGGTTCTTTGCGCTGGTCGGGTTGTAAGTTCTCCACGCCTATCGTTCTACTCGCGCTTCCACCTCTTTTTTTAATTCGTTCACTGAATAGTCTGTGAGCTAAATGATTGGCGTCGACTTCGGGGCAACGTACACGGACATCGTGTTTTTCCGCAAGGGCAGGTTGCAGGCATACTCTGTTCCCTCAGAAAAGTTCTCGTGGAAAGTGCTGGAGGAGCTGCTGAAGAACGGAAAAGGCGTCGCGCTAACGGGAGGGGTTGCGGTGGTGGAGAAAAGAAATCCTGGAATTAAGCGGCTGGAGCTGAAAACTAAAGTAAAACACGTCCCCGAGATAGAGGCCATTGCAGAGGGGGCACGCTTTTTGGCTAAAAAGAAAAAGATGCTGGTAGTGAACGTGGGCACGGGGACGCCCCTTGTTTTCGTGGATGGAAACAAGGCCGCGCATGTGGCAGGGACGGGAATCGGGGGAGGAACGCTTGCGGGCTTGGGGAAACTGTTATTGAATCTGGAAGTGGAAGAGTTGGAGGCGCTTGCAGAAAAAGGAAAACCGGCCTTGGACTTGACCGTGTTCGACGTGGCAGGAGGAAAAGTGGG